>JBJOLA010000238.1:0-2697 GCA_046045815.1 Pseudomonadota bacterium | reverse complement strand
ATCATCACCACTGGAAGCACTAGATCGCTCGTCTTTCCCGCGACGCGGATTTTTGGCGCGCTGGCAGTTTATGTGTCGCGCGACTGCCCGATCAAGTTGACTCTGGAAGGAGAGGCGCCGCGGATGGTCGAGTTCGCCATCATCCCCCCGCATACCCGCCACAGTGCCATCACCGAAGATGGGCATATCACCAAAGTACTGATCGAAACGGAAACCGTCGACGTGGCAGAGACG
The DNA here is from genome assembly GCA_046045815.1 of Pseudomonadota bacterium. Taxonomy (GTDB): domain Bacteria; phylum Pseudomonadota; class Alphaproteobacteria; order Sphingomonadales; family Sphingomonadaceae; genus Aquisediminimonas. Next base: position 2,463 of record JBJOLA010000238.1, on the reverse strand, counting down.
ATGAAATTTCTTTCAGTCGGCGGCGCGCGTCGAAACACCATTGCCACTCATATGCGCGCGGGGTTTGTCCGCTTGCCGCAGGTTCTCGATGACGAGGTCAATGTCGACGCGCTTTTTTTCGGCAGCGCGCTACCGGTGCGATCGCTGGATCCTCGCATCGCTCGCGTGGTCGCCCACATCAACCGGAATATCGGAGAAAAGCTTTCCGGCCAGGATTGCGCGGTACTTGCCGGCTTGTCGTTCTCCCGCTTCATTCATTTGTTTCGTGCCGAAACCGGCAGCACGTTTCGCGGTTATCAGGCTTGGCGGCATGCGCGCAATTTCATGCCTTTCGTTAACGGTTCGTACAACCTCGTTGATGTCGCGATGCAGCTCGGATATGCCGACGCACCGCACTTCAGCCGTTCGATACGGCAGTATTACGGCATCACGCCAAAACAAATATCCGCCGTCTCGCGCAAGTTGCGAGTAGTGGTTCAGCCGCCGCACATTATCCAAGGGCGGCAGCGCATCGCCGACAAGACCTCACCCAAGGTGGAAGAATGGGAATTCTTCACAGGCAAACCGTAGGGTCCATCATCGTGGTTCAATTTCAACGGGCTTGGTTAGTCCCGCCTTGTTGGTAAATGCGCCAGCAGGCCAGTGCCAGCAACAGTTCAGAAGCGCCTGCGAGCGGTGTCGCCACGAACTCGCGATCGAGAACCAGGCTGACCAGGCGCCCAACCACGATGCCCGCGAAGATGATTGCCATCGCGATCAGCAGCCCCGGTGCCAACGGCCTGTAATGGAGGCCACCCAGCAGCACCAGCCCCATCGCGAAAAACCCGCCGCCGTAAAGGCCGCGAAGCTCGCCCATGCCCGCCGGAGACAATGGCGACAGGTGCAATGTCTCCACCATCGAACCCGGCGAGATCACTGTGATTAGGCCCATAGTGAAGAGGATGGCGACGTACAAGTAGATATAGACTTTCGCTACTGCATTCATTTCATTGTTCCTTATGTAGTCGTTATGCTTGGTTGCAAAAGATTAATTCGGCACGCGCTGACTCCGTCGCCGGACTGACGCCGGTGATGCAGTGTCGAGCTTTCACGTCTCGTCAAGCGCGATCACGGGAATCCGGCGCGTGGTCCCGTTCTGGAAGGTCTGATATAGCGGCGATGCCACCACAGCCAGCACCCAGAGCCTGGCGCGCTCTTCAGATGCGGGATCGAGCAGTCGCGCGCGCACCTTGATCGTCTTGCGATCCACCGTGATGCTGATGTCGGATTTGGCGCGCAAGTTGTCTACCCAGGCCGGATCCTTTTCGAGATTGTTTCCATTCGATGCGACGACGTAGCGTTTGCCATCCATCCGGACGTAGGGCATAACGGCGCTACGCGGCTGTCCCGATTTGCGCCCGATGCTGTGAATCACCAGCAGCGGCATGGGCGCGAATCCTTCCCGCTTGGACACGACAAGCATCATCGGCGAAATGCCGAGCCGCGTGAGGCACCAGCGATCCAGTGTCTGCCCGCGCTTGCTGATCATAAAAGCGGCCAACTTGGCGCCCGTTGATGTACGAAGCAACGTTGCCAGCATTTAACGACTTCCTTTCGTTTCACGCATAGTTTGTGTTCCTAATTCCGGCAGCGCTGCGAAGGCATCAATCACTTCAGCCAAGGCGACGTTGCGCACCACCACCGCATCGGCGAGGCACGCCATGGATGGAATCAACTCGAACCGGCAAGGGATAGCACACCACATCTATTTGACGCCCTTTAGATGGGCGCACACCTCGATACTGCGGTTGAGCGCGGTTGCTGCGTCTTCTGGCGTCAACATCAGCGGCATGTAATCCACCGGTAGCACCCAGTTCACGCCGGCATCGACATACTTCTGCAGAATGGCTGCCACTTCGGCCGGGGTACCCGCGAAGAGCCCCTTCTCTGCTGTCTGCCGCGTCGATTTGCGCAAGACTTCCTCGCGAAACTCGGCACTGGTGTCGTAGGGCAGCATCTTCATGTAATAGGTCCAGTCCAGCGGCACCGGAGATTCGAGACCTTCCTTGGCCCAGTCGGCGGGATTGATGCGGCCGTAAGTCGACGTCATCCAGCGTGTCAGCGGGTTGTCGAGGGCGCGATCAATGACGTTCTTGTCCTCGTGCAGCAACACCGGACAGAAGATGCCGAAACCGAACTGCTCGGGGTCACGTCCCTTGGCGACCAGCGTCTTCTTGATCTCGGCGATCTCCTCGCGCGCCTGCTCTGGTGCAGCCCACACGCACGGCGCCGCCGCCGAGACACCGTCGCAATAGGTGGTCGACAGATCCATCAGTTTCGGGCCGCCGCCTAAACCCCATATCTTGGGGCGGTATTTTTTCGCAGCGCCAAGATAGGCTTTTTGCAGTTTCCAGACATTGCCATCCATGTCGATTGGACCGTCGGTGTCGAGGAAGGCGTGAAAGGCGCGGAACAGGTCTTCCA
>JBJOLA010000175.1:0-6129 GCA_046045815.1 Pseudomonadota bacterium | reverse complement strand
GGGTCACAATGGTATTGAGGATGCGAAACCCGTCGCGGTACGTGCTGAGCTTTGATTCTGAGCCCTCAGGGCGTGCGGCATAGGCGGTGATCTGTTCAGCCACTGGCATCCGCAATTCCAGTGCATGGACGCTGATTTCGGTCTCGATTTCAAACCCCGATGACAGCACCGGAAAGCTCTTCACGAAACGGCGGGAGAAGATGCGGTAGCCCGAGAGGATATCGGAAAAGCTGCGCCCGAAAAGTTTAGCGAGCATCCCCGTCAGCATCGCATTGCCAAGCCGGTGACCGCGTCGGTAAGCGGCCTCGACTTCGGATTTGCGCGCACCGACAACCATGTCGAGATTTTCATCGATCAACTGCGCAACGAGGGCAGGGGCGGCGGCGGCCTCATAGGTCGCATCGCCGTCCGCCATCACATAGACGTCTGCCTCAACGTCGGCGAACATCCGGCGGACGACATGGCCCTTGCCCTGCATGCGCTCGGTTCGGACGATGGCGCCCGCTGCGCGCGCAACTTCGGCTGTGCGATCACTACTATTGTTATCATAGACATAAACGACGGCACCTGGCAGCGCCAAACGGAAATCAGCCACCGTTTGAGCGATGGCCGTTTCTTCATTGTAGCACGGGAGGAGGATTGCAACGCGTGTCATCAACCCTCCTTACGCATAACCAGATAAGTTCTGGTTAAAGCACTCACCCGGTGGTCAGGCCTTCGCCTTCTTGGCCGCTGGCTTCTTTACTGGCTTTTCAGCGGCGGGTTCGTCAGATTTTTCAGCCTTTGGCGCGGCGGCTTTTTTCGCCTTTGCCTTGGGCTTTTCGTCCCCGTGATCATGGCCGCAGTCTGGGCCGTGCACATGGCCGGGTTCATCTTCATCCGCTTCAATCGCGGCTTCCAGTTCCTCACGGGTTACGCCGCGATCGGTGATTTCGGCCTTGGAGAAAAGGAAATCGACAACCTTATCTTCATAGAGCGGCGCGCGGAGTTGGGCGGCAGCCATTGGTTCAGCCTGGACATATTCCACAAAGCGTTGGCGATCCTTGGGATCATAACGCTGCGCTTCCTGCTGGATCAGTCGGCTCATTTCAGCGCTGCTGATTTCGATGCCATTGGCTTGGCCGATTTCGGAGAGGAGCAACCCAAGACGGACCCGGCGGATCGCGATCTTGCGGTAATCTTCCTTGTCATTTTCCATTTCGACAAGCGCTGCGGCTGGATCGGGCTCATTGCCTGCTTCATGTTCAAGCTGCGCCCAGATTTGATCAAATTCAGCTTCGACCATTGATGGCGGCACCTCAAAATCATGGCTGGACGCCAGCTGATCCAGCAGGCGGCGCTTCATGTGGGTGCGCGTCAGGCCGTTAAGTTCCTGCTCGATATTGCCCTTGAGCAAATCACGGAGCTGCTCAAGCCCCGGAAGGCCAAGCATTTTGGCAAATTCGTCATCCGCGACAGCCGCCTTTGGAGTGCGGATTTCGTTGATTACGAGTTCAAACGTTGCGGGCTTACCTTTTAGATAATCCACCGAATAATTTTCAGGGAAAGTGACTGTGATGGTTTTTTCATCATTTGCCTTGAGGCCGATCAGCTGATCTTCAAAGCCTGGTATCAAGCGGCCCGAACCGATCTCAATCGACTGGCCTTCCGCTTTGCCGCCGTCGAATGGCTCACCGTCCACCTTGCCGAGGAAATCCATTACGACCAGATCGCCGCTCTGTGCCTTGTGGGCCTTGGGTGCTTCGTCGAAGCTCTTTTGCATATTGGCGAGATTGGCCACCGAGGCATCAATCGCGGCGGCATCGGGCTCGACCGTCAGGCGTTCAAGCTTCAGGCCTTCAATCTGCGGCGTGGGCACATCGGGCAGAATTTCGAGCGCGACCTTCACTTCGGCATCCTTGCCGTGGGCATAGCCTTCGGACAGTTCCACCGAAGGAGCCATCGCCGGGCGAAGCTGTTCCTTGGCAACCAGCTGCTGCACGCTTTCCTGAATCGAGGTTTGCAGCGCATCAGATTGAAGCGCGGGGCCGTGCATCTTGCGAACGAGGTTGGCGGGCACCTTGCCGGGGCGGAAACCGGGCATGCGCATTTGCGGCGCAACCTTTTTGATTTCGCCTTCAACGCGGGCTTCGATATCCTTGGCCGAAATCGTTACGGTAAAACCGCGTTTCAGGCCTTCGTTCAACGTCTCAACAATCTGCATGATCTGCCACTTTACCTTATGAATTTCTAAAATAGTCTGACCCGTACAATCGGAGCCAGACTGGTGCGGGCGAAGGGACTCGAACCCCCACACCTCTCGATACCAGAACCTAAATCTGGCGCGTCTACCAGTTCCGCCACGCCCGCACGAACGCCTTGAAGCGCGGCTCTATAGCAGGGATGCGCTGTTCGGCAAGGGTGAGCGCCGGGTTACTTCTTTTTCGCGACGGACGGGAAGCCGGCGCTGTCGGCAATCTTTCGGAATGAGGGCAGATCACGGTCGAAATAGTGGATTTTCGGGGCCTCGAAGGTGATCATATAGAGCTTATCCCCGATGATCGCACCGCGCGCTTCACCGAGGCGTTTCACCTCATCCTGAACCAAAAAGCTGTAGCTGAAGCGGAAGCCGGGTGTGCCAGCAAAAGTCGCGGGTTCCATCGACTCGATCTTCATCACCGATGTACCGAGCGCAACCCGGTAACTGCTTTCCAGCAGCTGAGCGACATCGGGCAGCAACATCGTCTTGGAGAAACGGGGCAGGGGAGCATTCTTCTTGTCAATTTCGCGGAACAAGGTCGTGTTGTCGAGAATGCCGCCGTAGAAGGTGAGTTCGTTGAGCGACAGGCCATCAAGTGTCCATGCCTCAGACAGCCGACCGGGACGGGCACCCTTGTTCCAAGCCTGATCCGGGGTCACGGTCAGCGTGGATTTAGCAACGGCCACGGGCACGTTTGCGGGTTTCAAGCTCCCTGCCACCGTCGGCGCAGAAAGGGCCAGAGCCACCGCCGCGAGGAGGACCCGAGAGGGCCCGATATTTTTTCCCATCATGATACTCCTGCAAGCATGGCCATCATCGCCCGATCCGTTGCGTCGGGGCGTTTGGCGATATAATCTTTGAGCGCGGCCTGGCCTTCGTCCTTCACACCAGAGCGCAGCAGTGCGAGCCCGAGGCCGCGCCACGCTTCGGTCGGGGCGGTGCCGCCCGTGATAGCGTCGCGGTAGAAGCCTGCGGCTTTGGGCAAATCCTCTGGCTTCCCTCGTGCCCTGTAAAGTTCCCCGCGCGCGTAAAGCAGGTCGGACGTCCAGCCATCTTTGGCCAGACTCTCCAAGAGAAACTCTGTTGCGCCAAAATCGTTGAGCTTGATCTGATCGTCGACAAATTCAGCCCAGAATGGCGCAAGCGCCGCGCGGTATTCACTGCGACCGAGATTGGTGGATTGCGGCGTAGCGGCTTTATCGCCCAACACTTTCAGCGTCGCCATACGCTCTGCCGTCGGCGGATGGGTTTCAAACATGCCGCGATCCTTGTCTTTGCGGCTTTTCTGTTTCCGGGCGACTGCGGTAGCATCCATTTCGGCACGCAGCTGTTCCCAAACCGCAGATGCGGCGTGCGGATCATAGCCGGTTTGCGCCATTAGGGGAATCGAACCAGCGTCTGCCTGCGCCTCCATCTCGCGACTGTGGGTGAAGATCGAGCCCACCATCGCCAACTGGATGAACGGGATGACGATACCGAGCCAGTTCCCGGTCGCGAGCTTTTTATCCGCATCTTTGTAGAAATCGAACGTGTGACGCTTGGCATAGTGCGTATATTCATGGCCGAGGATCGCCGCGAACTGAGCCTCATTTCGCACCCGCAGGAAAAGGCCTGAATAGACTTGCATCATCCCATTGGGTGCCATGTTCGCATTGAAATAAGGCGTGCGGACGAGGTAAATGCGGACATCCTTGCATTCGACATCGCCGACTGTTTTGCAAAACACAGTGCGCACATAGGCGTTAAGTGCGGGATCTTTGATTGCGAAGCTGGAGTTTTTTAGCTCTCTTTCACCCTCTTCAGCCTGCATCCACAGGCCGCGCTCCAGCTTGTCCTGAGGGACGTAGCCCGGACCTGCAGTTACCGGCACAGGCGGGGGAGATGCCGCCAAGGAAAGCATGGCACCGACCAAGAGAAGGTTGCGGCGAAAAGCCATTACTTCTTCTTTTCGCCTTCGCGCAGTGGCAATGTCGAAAGCAGTTTGGTGACCCGCTCCAAAGCGCCGTCGGGGTTTCGGGCGTCGCCCTTTTTGTTGAGGTAAACGTTGGTCCACACAATGTTGCCGGTCTCAAGATCGACCAGCGACGCATATGAGGTGTGCATGCCGCCTTGTGGAAGAAATCCTGCGCCAGCTGCGCTTGAAGCAATCAGCATGATGATCTGGAATGCTTTACGCCCCGCCGTTGCGAACGCATCATAGGAATAGAGGAAAAGCCCATAGTTTCCGCCGCCCAATTCACCGAGATGCTTGGCACCCGGCCCAAGCGTCCAATCGAACTTATATTTGCCGTCTGGCAGTTTTTTGGTCGCGAGCTTGCCGCCAAAGCCAAAATTGTGCGCCAGCAGAGCATTGCCCACTGCACGGTAGAGCGCTTGATATTCCGCAGCATAGGCGCCGTCATCGCCTGTGAGCTCGGGCATTTCGCTGATGCCGTTGGATTTCGCATTCTGGTTGGTTTTGATGGCGGCGAGCAAATTCTTGCGCGCGTCCGCAGTCCAATCCGCATTTGGTGCAGGTAGTCCACTGACGCCGAGCGACGCCACTTCTACGTCTGGCCGGAACACGATGATTTTAACCGGGCGATCATTGGGAAAAGCGAATGTGGCATCCGCCTTGGTCTTTGCCTGAACCGCAACCGGTACGACGAGCAGCAGCACGAACAGTGATTTCAGCAGGCGCGACCCCATTTAACTAACCCCTCACTATAGTATCGGGGGTAGTTACGTCGAAAGTGAATTTCTATGCAAGCGCCTTTTTGAGCAATTCATTCACAACACCGGGATTGGCCTTGCCCGCCATTGCCTTCATCGTCTGGCCGACGAAGAAACCGAACAATGCTTCTTTGCCGTCCTTATACTGTGCCACCTTGTCGGCATTGGCGGACAGGATGTCTGCGATCACCGCTTCAATCGCGCCGGTGTCACTGGTCTGTTTCATGCCCCGTTCTTCGACGATCTTGGCCGGATCATCGCCCGTCTCCAGCATGATCTCAAACACCTGCTTCGAAAGTGTGCCCGAAATCGTGCCATCCGCGACGAGGCCAAGCAGCGCCGCCGCCTGTGCAGGGCTGACGGGGCTATGTTCGATATCCTTGCCGAGCCGGTTGAGCGCGCCGAAAAGATCGGAGCAAACCCAGTTCGCCGCCGCCTTGGGCTGTGCGCCCGCCGCGAGCAGCTGCTCAAACCAGCGGGCCGTTTCCGCCTCGGCAGTGAGGACGGCAGCGTTGTACGCCGACAGCCCCAACTCGCCGCTATAGCGCGCGCGTTTGGCGTCGGGGAGTTCGGGCAGGCTCGCCTTGCACTGCGCCATGAAGTCGTCCGAAAGCTCCAGCGGCAGCAAATCGGGATCGGGGAAGTAGCGATAATCATGCGCATCTTCTTTGGATCGCATCGACCGCGTTTCGCCTTTATCTGGATCAAACAGGCGAGTTTCCTGAACGATCTTGCCGCCGTCTTCGATCACATCCACCTGACGGCGCGCCTCGATCTCGATGGTCTGCATCACGAAACGGACGGAATTCACATTCTTGGTCTCGGTCCGCGTGCCAAGCTCGTCACCCACCTTGCGCACGCTGACATTGACGTCGGCGCGCATCGAGCCTTCTTCCATATTGCCGTCGCACGACCCAACATAGCGCAGGATCGAGCGCAGCTTTTTGACATAGGCCCCGGCTTCGGCAGGCGAGCGCATGTCGGGCTTTGAGACAATTTCCATCAGCGCCACACCACAGCGGTTGAGATCGACGTAGGACATCGTCGGATGCTGATCGTGCATCAGCTTGCCGGCGTCCTGTTCGACATGGATGCGCTCGATGCCGATGGTTTTGACCGCGTCAGGGTTCTTGTCGTCGGGCGAAATGTCGATCTGCCCCTCGCCGACCAGCGGGTGG
>JBJOLA010000198.1:0-3123 GCA_046045815.1 Pseudomonadota bacterium | reverse complement strand
TCGCAGGAGATGACCGAAGCAGCATTTGAACTGCCTTGTTCTTATTTTTTTGTTCCACAATCAGCTTGCATTGACCCTCACGCAACGCTTCGGTGAACTCCAATCCGGAAGCGATGACGTCAAAGTCTTCCGTCTCTAAAGCTTCCGGCAATAACGCTACGGGATAATTTTCAGGATCAATTTTCCTGTATTTTCACCGGAAAATAGACGCATGAACGCAGCGTGGGCATTCTCTAATCCGTTTTGCACATCTTCATCAATGCGCATTTTACCTTCGCCGATCCACTGTGCAATTTGCATCCCTCCCTCGGCAAAGCGCGGCACATAATCGGCGATGAGGAAACCCTGCATCGTTGCCCGCTTGACGATCAGCTGCCAGATGTTGCGCGCGCCAACTTTGCCAGAGTCGCTGTTATATTCGCTAATAAGGCCACACAGCAAAACCCGCGCGTGCATCGCGAGGTTCATCAGCCCCGCATCCAAAACGTCGCCGCCCACATTTTCAAAGATCATGTTGACGCCCTCGGGCGCAGCGGCGGCGATTTCGGCGGAAAGTTGCTCGACCGTTTTGCCGCGATAATCGATGGCCACGTCAAACCCGTAATCCTTGATCAAGCGGCGGCATTTTTCCGCGCCACCCGCGATGCCAATCACGCGACATCCTTTGACCTTGCCGATCTGCCCAACGACGGAGCCGACAGCGCCCGCCGCGCCGGACACGAGCAATGTTTCTCCCGCTTGGGGCTTTAACCCGTCGAGCACGCCGAAATAGGCCGTCAGCCCCACAGCGCCCATCCCGGACAGGAATAAGGTGGGGCTGGGCACGACGTTCACATCAATTTTATTGGTGAAACCGCCGGGCTGAACAAGCGAATAGTCTTCGAGAGCATTGAGCCCCATCACCCAGTCACCCGCCGCAAAATCGGCATTGGAAGAGGCATGAACGCGGCCCACCGTGGTTGCCATGACAGGGGCACCCAAAGGGATGGGCGGCATGTAGCTGGGCAGATCATCCATCCACCCGCGCTGCGCCGGATCGAGGGACGCATAATGGTTCCGCACCACGAAACTGCCGCCTTCAGGGATGGGAATTGGCGTGGAGACAAGCGAAAAATCTTGTGGAAGTGGATCGCCATTGGGGCGGCGCATCAGCAAAAATTGGCGGTTTACGGTCATGATATGGGGCCTCCTAGGAATTTATATCTCCTGGGCATGTGGCCCAAATGCCGCACCTGTAACAAGTGGCAGTACGCAACAGGAGATAAATTCGCGATTTGGGCTTCTGTCATAATCAATTTGCACGAACCTGTTCGATGGACAGGTGGCATCTTACACGGGGAGGATAATATGAAAATCAATCTTATCAAGCGAAGCCTGTTGGTCGCGCTTAGCACCACCAGCCTGATCGGCCTGTCGGCACCGGCGTTTGCGCAGGACACTGCGGCAGCGAATGCCCCTGTCGAAGATTCGGGCGAAATCATCGTTTCGGCGCGCCGCCGAAATGAATCGATCCAGGATACGCCAATCGCCATCACCGCAATTAATTCCGCTCAGCTTGAATCCAAGGGAGCCGTGAACATCGGTGATCTGATGGGTACTGCGCCAAACCTGGTGATCACGAACCAAAATTCAGGCGGAGCCGCCGCCAACCTTTCCATTCGTGGCCTGACCTATGCCGATGTTGAAAAATCGCAAGAACCAACTGTCGGCGTTGTCGTCGATGGCGTCTTCATCGGCACTAGCACTGGCCAGTTTTTTGACTTTTTTGATATTGATCAGGTTGAAGTTTTGCGCGGCCCCCAGGGCACATTATTTGGTCGCAACACCATCGGTGGTGTTGTCAACATCAAGCGTACTCGTCCTACGGGCGAATTTGGCGGCAAGGCTGAGATATCCTATGGGAGCTATGGTGCTCTCGCGACACGCGCAGTGCTCAATGTTCCTCTCATCGATCATCAGCTGGCACTGAAGTTCTTTGATTTTCACAACGAAAACAAGGGCTATTATCGTGATGGGATTACGGGCGAACGCCGGGGTGGCAACAACAATGAGAATTTCGGCGCGTCTGTGTTGGTCGCACCGGATGGCTCGAATTTTGATGCCGTCCTGACCGTCGAAAAACAGGTTCAGAAATTTGACGTTGTTGTATCCAGTCTTTCTGGTACGGGCGAAGCATTCTGCAATCAGGCTACGATTGATTATATCGTCGGTCTTTCTGGTGGGCCAGCGGGTTCTGTACAAGCAGCAAGCGCAGCAGAATGCGGTCGAAATAATCGTGAAGACCTCTACACCGTGTTCGGTAGCCCCGCAGTTTCCAATTATTCTGCTCCTGCAGTCACATTGGAAATGAATTATAATCTAGGTGGCATCAAGCTGACGTCGGTTTCTGGTTATCGCAATTCTGAAGAAAATCAGACGCAGGATTTTGACGGTGCGCGGACGGACCTTTATTATACGCGCCGTATCCAGGACTATGCTCAGTGGAGCCAGGAATTGCGAGCTGCGGGTAAAATTGGTAGCTCATTTGACTATGTTGTTGGTGGGTATTGGTTCAAGTCTGATTATAGCCTAACCCAGTACACCCGCTTCTTTGGCCAAAGCCCTAATATTGATCCAATAGTGGTCGATAAGGCGCCTCAACTCGTTCAAGGCGCTACCCGTTCTCTCGCAATTTTTGGAGACTTTAACTGGGCGTTTGCTGACAAATTGCGCCTTTCCTTCGGCGGTCGCTTCACCCGTGATAAAAAGTCGCTTTCCAATGCTTATGGAGGCGTTTTGCTTGGTCAGGGTCAGGGCACGTTCAAAAAGTTCACCCCGAAAATTGGTCTGGACTATCGCCCCAATAGCGACACGATGATCTATGCATCTTGGTCACGTGGCTTTCGTTCGGGCGGTTTCTCGCCGCGAGCAGGAACGGCCATCACGGCTGGCGTGGCTTACGAGCCGGAGACCGTAGATTCATATGAAATCGGCACGAAGTTGGATCTGTTCGACCGGAAGCTGCAATTTAACGTCGCTGCGTTCTATTCGAAGTATGACAAACTTCAGCAAAACACGACGATCCCCGGCGGCCCTACCGGAAACCAGACGATCACTTCCAACGTCGGTTCGGCCGATATTAAA
>JBJOLA010000160.1:0-5340 GCA_046045815.1 Pseudomonadota bacterium | reverse complement strand
TGTTGAGCCGGACGAGGGTGAGCAGGCCCATGATATCATCATTTTCAACGATCAGCCGCCCGTCCATATAGGCTTCGCCCGCGCCCATATCGGGGCTGGTCGCGATATTGCGGGCGACGGCACCGTCAGCGAGACGCACGGCGACGTTGGGAAAGCCCTCGGTTGCCGTCCCGTAACGCTTGGTAACGCCTTTGTGGTCGGTGATAGAGAGCGTGCCCTGCTTGATTGCGCGCTCAATGAATGTGTCGAAAAGTGCCATGTCGGCTGTTTGGCGGATTTCAAAAGAAAATCAAAGGCCGCCGTACCATTCATAACCCGCGCCGTCTTCCCAATAGCCGCCTTTGCCGCCCCTGATGGTGGAAAGATCATCGACCGCCTCGATCCGCTCGACATATTTGGCCTGCTTATAACCGAGCTGGCGCTCCACGCGGAGGCGGAGCGGCGCACCGTTTTCGACCGGCAGCACAGCGTCGTTCAATCCCCATGCGAGGATGGTCTGGGGATGGAAAGCATCGACCAAGTCAATGCTCTCATAGTAAAGACTGGAACCGTAAATATCAGCGCAGTGGAAGACGAGATATTTGGCGCGGGCACGCAATCCTGCGCTGTCGAGCAGCAGCTTGACGGGCACCCCCGTCCATTTGCCAATCGCGCTCCAGCCTTCAACGCAGTCATGCCGGGTGATCTGGGTGCGGGCGGGCATCGATCGGATTTGCGCCATCGACAGCGACAGCGGTTTGGTGACGAGGCCGTCAATCGTGAGCCGCCAGTCGACGAACTTGTTGGCGGCATCGGCGGCATAGCCTGCACCTGCGGGAAGCTTCGTGCCGTTGGCGCGGAACACTGGAGACATATCCTCCGGGCCAAATTCCTTGGCCATCGCCATCCGGCTTTGCAGCGAGCGCTGGATGACGAAATTGGCCTTCTCGGCTTTGTGGAGCAGACCGCGAAAGGCAGGGCTCTGGCCGAGCTTGTCACAGCCCGACAGGCCGAGCGCCAGTCCGCCAACGAGGGCGCGCCTTGTGAGAGTGGGGGTGATGATCGCGCTCATGATATTTTCTCCGACAGACGGAACCAGCCGGTGATCATCGAGCGGATTTCGTTGATCGGCCCGGCGAGGATCACCAGCAGCAGGTGGACGATGATGAAGGCGGCAATCCCGCTGGCGGCGATGAAATGGAGCGAACGTGCTGATGCCCGTCCGCCGAACAGTTCCACCAGCCAAGGCCATGCCGCATTCATGCCAGGTGAAAGCGTCATCCCGGTCAAAATCGCGAGCGGCATGACGCCAAAAATCACAAGGCTATAGGTGATTTTCTGCAGCGGATTGTAGCGCGCCTCCGCCTCATGAAAATCGAAGCGGGCATGTTTTTTGATATCCTCCCACAAATGGCGCGGTGCCACTTCGGCGCGGGAAAGCGCGACGTCTTTGCGCAGATGGCCGTTGACCAAAGACCAGATCAGGTAGGTGAGCAGGCCGAACGCCAGCACCCAGGCGAACGCCAAATGCCAGTGCCGGGCAAGCGCGAGATTATACTGGCTGGGGATCGTCGCCCAACCGGGAAAGCGCGGCAATTTGAGCCAGGCATGATCAAGGTTCGCGCCGTATTGGCCCCAGTAGAGCATCGGGTGGGCGTTGAAGATCATCAGACCGCTCATCAACATCACAAAGATCGTGACGGCATTGATCCAGTGCCACAGGCGGGTGGACAGGCGGTGGCGGTAAACGGATTTTACTGTGCTCATACGTTGGGGTCTCCTGCTCAGCAGTTCGGTGCATCCTATGCTTTGGTTACAGTCTAGCCAAGCCAATTGATTTAAAAGGATAATTCCTTTTTATGAATTTTTCGCTGTCCTACACCCCCCGCATTGTGCGATTCTAAAGGCGGATGGAAGCGACTCGCGCTTTGAGGAGGGATCTTGTGCAAAATTTGATTCGGCGGGTGATGATGATGTGGATTGCGGCGATGCTCGTGCTTGGCGGGCCGGCGCGTGCGGAAACGCTCCAAACCGTGATCGCCGATCATTGGGCATGGTTTTTGCGGACCAATCCGGTCTACGCGACCACGCTGGGTGAACATGCTTATGATGATAAGCTCGGTGACATCAGTCTGGCCGAAGCCGACCGTCAGGCGGCCCAAGCACAGGCGTTTGTGGGCCGGTTGAATGCCATCCCGGACGCGGCGCTGAGCCCGGCAGATCGTACCAACAAGGGCGTGCTGGCGCGGATCCTGTCTGAGCAGGTGGAGGGCAACACGTTTGGCCAGCGGATGATGCTTTTTTCCACCTATGACGGCTGGCACCAGAGCTTTGCCGGGATGGCGGATAATCTGCCGTTCCGGGTGCGCGCTGACTATGAAAGCTATCTCACGCGATTGGCGCTGTATCCCAGATTGAACAGCGATGCGTTGGCGATTTCCCGTCAAGCTTTGGCCAAGAACTACATCCAGCCCTGCGCGGCGATGGGTGGGTTTGAGAAGACGATCCTCGGCGCGGTGGCCGGAAAGCCTGAGGAAACGCGCTTTTACGGTCCGTTCAAAAATGCCAAGCCAGCCGATATCACTGACGTCGATTGGGCGGCAATGAAGGTCCGCGCGGTCACGCTGATCCAGACCGTGCTGACGCCGGAATATCAGAAATTTTATGAATTTTACACGCGAGAGTATCAGCCAAAATGCGCGCAGGCGATCGGCGTATCGAGCGAGCCGCAAGGCGCGGCTTATTATGCGTTCCGGGCGCGGGTGCACACCACAACCACGCTCACGCCCGAACAAATTCACCAGATTGGCCTAGGTGAAGTTTCGCGGATCGGGGCGCGTATGGATAGGCTTGCGGCGGGTGCAGGCTATCCCAGCCGGGCAGTATTCATCGCCAAGTTACGGACTGATCCGCAATATTGTGCCAAAACGCCCGAGGCCCTGTTGGCCGCCGCTGCGCTGATCGCCAAGCGGATCGACGGGATCATGCCCCGCTATTATGGCACCTTGCCGCGCCTGCCCTATGGCATCCGCGAAATTCCCAAGGAGACCGCTGAGACGACAACCACCGCTTATTATAATCCGGGGTCTCCGGTGAGCGGAATTGCAGGTAATTTTTATGTGAACACATCGAAGCTCGATCAACGCCCGCTATGGGAATTGCCCGCACTCACGGCGCATGAAGCGGTGCCCGGCCACCACAACCAGATCGCGCTGCAACAGGAGCTGAGCCTGCCCGAGTTCCGCAAATATGCGACCGGCTTCACCGCCTTTGTCGAAGGCTGGGGGCTTTATTCGGAGTTTATGGGCGAGGAAATGGGCCTGTATGACACGCCCGAAAAGATGATGGGGCGGCTGTCCTACGAAATGTGGCGCGCGTGCCGACTGGTAGTGGACACCGGCATGCACGCGAAGGGCTGGAGCAAGGCGCAAGCAGTGGCGTTCATGCACGACAATACCGCCCTATCAGACGCCAATATCGAGGCCGAGGTGAACCGCTATATCAGCTGGCCGGGGCAGGCCTTGGGGTACAAGATCGGCGAAATCAAAATCCGTGAACTGCGCACGCGGGCGGAGAAAGCGCTGGGCCCGAAATTCGACATCCGCCGGTTTCATGACATAGTGTTGATGCAGGGCGCGGTGCCGCTTGATGTGCTTGAACGTCAAGTGGATGATTGGATCGCGCGCGGCGGGGGATGAGCAGGTTGTAACATTTGGAACTTTCCCCTCTCCCGCGAGGGGAGAGGGGCGTTAATCATCCCGCTAAGCATCAATGCTCCCACCGCTGACATTGGCATAGGCCACGCCGCCGTCCACCGCGATGGTTTCCCCAACCACATAATTGCCGGCGTTGCTGGCAAGGAAGATAGCGGTGCCCGCCATATCTTCGTCAACGCCGATGCGGCCATTGGGGATGCGCGCCGACACCGCCTCGCCGTGATCCCGCGCGGCGCGGTTCATGTCTGACGCAAAGGCACCCGGGGCAATCGACGTGACGTTGATCTGATCCTTGATCAACTCTGCCGCGATCCGACGAGTGAGATAGATGAGCGCCGATTTCGATGCGTGATAGCTGTACGTATCCCAAGGGTTGAGGCGGATGCCGTCAACGGACGTGATGTTGATCACCTTGGCGGGCTGACCCGGAGAGGCTGCGGCTTTGAGCAAAGCATGGCACGCCTGGGTGAGGAAGAAGGGTGATTTGACGTTCAAGTCCATCACCTTGTCCCATCCGGCTTCGGGGAATTCAGCAAAGGGCGCGCCCCAGGCGGTGCCCGCATTGTTGACCAAGATATCGAGCTTGGGCTCTCTTTCAGCAATCGCTTCGGCCAGTTTGCGGCAATCGAGCACGGTCGAAACGTCCATCGGCATCGAGATGCAGTTCGGGCCGAGTTCAGCCGCCGTTGCATCGCAAACATCAGCGTGCCGGGCAGTGATATAGACTTTGGCCCCCTGCGCGATGAAGCCCTTGGCGATGAATTTGCCGAGATTCTTTGACCCGCCGGTGACGAGGGCGACGCGGCCTTCGAGTGAGAAGAGTTTGCTGGTATCCATTTGGTGCTCCTTTGTTGGATTCCCCTCCGCTGAAGGGGGGGAATCAATATCCGTTCATGCGCGCCACGCGGTCTGCGTGGAAATATGTGTCACCAAAGAATTCGCCCAGGCTCCGGTCGCGCTTCATATAGAGGCCGATGTCATAGGCGTCCGTCATGCCCATGCCGCCGTGCATCTGAACGCCTTCGCGCACGGCCAGATTGCAGGCAATGCCCGCCTTGGCCTTGGCAGCGGCAACATATTGCTCGGCATTGGCATGGCCGTCGTCGAGCAGGTTCTGGGCCTTGAGGACGATGGAACGCGCGCCTTCAATCTCTCCGTAAAGATGTGCTGCTCTGTGCTGGAGCGCCTGAAACTCGCCGATCAGCTGGCCGAATTGTTTGCGCTGTTTGAGAAATTCAAACGTCATATCCATCGCGCCTGATCCGACGCCGACCATTTCCGCCGCCGCGCCGACACGCCCGGCATCAAGCATCCGTGACAAAGTCGCCCAGCCGCCGTCAACCTCACCAATCACCGCGTCCGCCGTCACCTCAACGCCGTCAAGGGTGAGATGCGCGGCCATCGCGGAATCAACGAGGCGGATGGACTCGGTGCTCAGGCCAGCGGCATCCTTGTCGACTGCAAACAGCGTCAGTCCGTCAGTCTCTCCCGGTGCGCCCGCCGTTCGCGCCGCAACGATCAGCATATCCGCCGACGCGCCCTGCACCACACACTGCTTCGTGCCCGAAAGCTTGAAACCATTGCCCGAACGCTCGGCCTTGAGCGCGGTCTTTTCGGGGCGGTGCTTGGAACCTTCATCGACCGC
>JBJOLA010000096.1:0-3141 GCA_046045815.1 Pseudomonadota bacterium | reverse complement strand
GATGTCCATTTTTCGAGCCGTGCGCCGACGCCGCTCGAATCCTTCATGCCGAGCATCGAGCGGAGCGCGCTCAGCGAGCGATCGGCAACGTCGAGTTTCATTACGGCATTGATACCGTCCTCAATCAGCCTTTCTTCCTGCACCGAAATCGGTTTGCCGTCAGCGCGAACAAGCTGGCGGATGAACAACGAGAGGAAAGACTTGTCTTCGGCTCTGTTGGCAAGCGCCTTGAGCGGCGAAAATCCGGTTGGCATCCCGTTATGCAGGGCGAGATAGGTGCCGCCGCTTGCCTGCACAAAGATTTGTGCGCCGCGATCCTTGTCGATGAAAATTTGCCGTGCGCCGGTTTTCTCGGTCTGCGCCATCAGGAAGTTGAGCAGCACGGTCTTCCCACCGCCCGATGGCCCGATGATGACCGTATGTCCCAAATCACCTTTATGGAAATTGAAGAAATAGGGGCTGCGGGCGTTGGTCTTCAGCAAGGCAATCGCATCACCCCAATGATTGCCGCTGGCACTTCCTGCCGGGAACGTGTGGAAGGGGGAGAAGGCCGCGAAGTTGAGCGAGGTGATCGGTGCGGGCCGGGCGCGCCATGCGAAATTGCCGACAAGCTGCGACCAGTAAGCCGCTTCAAGGGCCGCACCTTCGCGCGCGGCCACCATGCCGGTGTCGGCAAGCGCGGCCCTTGCGACCGACATATGATCGCGCAAAGCTCTGACACTATCGGCATAGACCGCGAGCGTGAAATGGTGATCGCCCAGCACGAAGCGGTTCGACATAAGATCATCGCCCGCGTCGATCAGGGCATCGGCTTGGCTCACGGCCCTATCGCCCGCATTTTCCATCTGCGTCATGCGCAGCCGGAATTTCTCAGTCGCTGCGGCCCGACCAAGGAAAGTGAAGCTCTGCGTCAGCACAAATCCGAAATCGACCGACAGCAATGCCTCGAACTGGCGCGGTGTGGTTTGTGCGGGATATTCGCGGATGCCGAAGATTCCGCCGAACGCAGACGCATCGGCGTCGCGCACTTCGATAGTTTCCGCGCCAAATATCGTGCGTGATCGGTAAAGCGCACCGCCCAAATGGCCGCGCACAACGGGAACGCGCCTGTGGCGACCCGTCATCACCATGTCGGCCACTTCCATCGTTTCCGAGAACATCAGGCCGCGATGATCGTATATGGCACATCTGCGCGGCTCGCAGCGCGCCATCAGTTTCTCAAAATCGCGCGCCTTGTCATCAAGCAGCTCGACAAGCGCCTCGTCGATCATACGGCTTTGCTGCGCACCTCCTGAGATTTTGCGTTTGAACAACTGGATGATCTTATCGCCGCCAGTGGCACCAGGCCGGATCACAAGGCTAACGAAGAAGCGGTTGATGAAGATTCGCTCACCGTTGATCCGTCCGAAATAAGCCCGGTCGAGATCGGCGGCAAAGCCCGATTTGAACTTGCCACCGGGATAATGTTCGACCCGCATCCTGATCAAATGCGTCCAGATCGACAGCCGTTCATCATGGAGGTTGCGGAGCAATCCGTTGAGTTTGGTATGCCAGTCATTCAAGTCGCGAACATCGGCGGTCTCGAAGGCGCGGCCTTGCAACTCGAAGGTCAGCATGATGTCGCCTGAATCGAGCGCCACCATGTCTTCGTTGATGTGCCGTGCGTAGGGCAGGAATTTTTCCGGCGTCGCCTCGCGCTGTGCCACCTTGAGCGGCACGGCATTGGTCGAGGCGAGCGACTTAGCCATGACGACCGAAACCCTTGCGACGAAGCCCTACCAGCGGCAGCGGCGAATGGCTGCTCCCACCCCAAAAGACGCGGTTGCGATTTCCGAGCTTTGTCCGGCCCCAGAGGAACAGCAAACGGAAGGCGTTGACATCATGGCGCACGATCAGCCGTGAGATCGAATAGCCGAACGCCACGACCAAAGCGGCATAGACGGGACTGTTGGTTTCGATCAGCACCGAGGCGCTGGAGATCAGGAGCAGCACCGCAGCTTCTATCGGAATCCCCGCCCAGAGTGCGGGGCGTGTTACCGCCAGAAACAGAGTGTTTTTGGTCAGAATTTCGGTGTCACCGTTCATACCATCACCCTGCGATGATGCCGACGATGGAATCCGCCGAGAAGACGATGGCGATGCCGATAATCACAGTCACCAGCACAGCGGTTGAGGCGCGGCCCGTAAACCAGAGCAAGCCCGTCACAATTACCGCGATGACGGCCAATGTGCGGAGCAGTGTGGAAGACAAAAGCCCACGCACCTTACTCGCAAAGCTCTCAAGGTTCTGCGCATAGGCTGGATCAGGGATTGCAACCGATACGAAAATCACCGTCATCAAGGCGATACCCCAGAGGAGCGCATTTTGCCGACCCTTTGGCATTGCGTTGAATTTGGCTGTGCAGGCGGATCGCCACGTTCCAACACCGCGCCCGGCTTTCAGGATGACATTCATATGCTAGTCCTCTCGTTTCCGGCGAGATTTTGCGTTTCGCGGTCATAGGCGGCGCGTTCAAAGACGTTCCACATGGGCGGCGGTGCCGGACGGATTTTGATCGTTGGGGCTTGAGGTGCCGCGTTTTCTGTGGCCAGCAGTTCGCGTAGATCGGCACTTGCCGGTGCAGCAACGGCAACGGTTGGAACGGTGGCGGCGAATGATACGCCCGCTTCTGCGACGCCTGCGTTGCGGGCGACCTTGGCAACATAGCCATTCCGAAAACCGCGCGTCTCGCTTCCCGTGTTATACATCGACAGTGCGACCCGAAGTGCGGTTTGTGGATCGCGTCCGGCTAGCGCCGCATTGTAGTTGTTGGTGAGGACACGGGCCATGGCCGCAACATTGGTGCAGGGGTCGAATACGGTTTCCCACGTCAGGCCAAGCCAGCGCATGTTACGCGAGTTGATTTGACCAAGCCCCAGATCGACAGAATATCCCGCTGCTACGAAACGCCGCGCGGTGGCGGCGGCATCGGCAGCGTTGCTTTGCCTTGCGGGCTGCCGCCCACCATTGACATTGAGGGCCAGAGGGTAGCCGCTGCTTTCGGTCTGTATGATGGCTAGCACTGTTTCAGGTGCGACACTTGGTGCGCATTGCGACGCCAATGCAAGGATGGCAGTCGCAGAATAGGCCATTAGACGCTA
>JBJOLA010000094.1:0-3665 GCA_046045815.1 Pseudomonadota bacterium | reverse complement strand
GTCTTTCCCGGCGGACGGATCGACGCGCATGATCATGAGATTGCGGCGGACTCCGCGCTCGTGCGGGGGCGTGCTGAGGGTGAAGAAGCGGCGGCGCGCGTGGCGGCGATCCGCGAAACGCTTGAAGAAAGCGGGATCGCGATTGGCTTTGTCGGTGCCCCAACGCAGGATTGGACCGCCACGGCGCAAAAGCGACTGCACAACAAGGCGGCCTTTGCTGACCTTCTGCGGGAGGCGGGCCATACGCTCGATCTGGACGTGCTCGTGCCGTGGTCGCGCTGGCGGCCGAACCACCGTGAAGCGCGGGTTTTCGATACACGCTTCTACATCGCAACAGCGGACGGTGCGCCTGATCCGGTGGTGGATGAGACGGAGAATGTCAGCAGTTTCTGGGCAAGCGCGGCGGATATCATCGCCGCAGCAGACGCCGGCAAGGTCAAGGTCATCTACCCCACCCGGCGCAATCTTGAGCGCCTCGCTTTGTTTTCAGCCTATGACGACGCCCATGCCCACGCCCGCAGCATCGCAATCGAGATCGTCAGCCCCACGGTGGAGCAGCGTGAGGATGGTATGCATCTCTGCATCCCCGGCCACCTTGGTTATCCGGTGACGTCGGAATTGCTGTCGGACGTGCAGCGCGGGTTTGGGGCGTCAGCGGGCAAGATGTGATGGGTGAGCGCAGGACGGGTCAAATCAACCCCTCTCGTCATTCCAAACTTGATTTGGAACCCAGCGAATAACGAATGCGATAGCATTTATGCCGCAAGGCTACGTAACTGCGTCAAGGACGCTACCGCGCCCGATTGCCTGCTGGTTTCCAAATCAAGTTTGGAATGACGACTTATCGTTGAGACAACCACCTTTAGTCATACCCACCACGCAAAACTGCCAATATGTTCTGTAGCGCCCAAAATGGACGTGCCACGCCCTGTTGGAAGGTGTTTGGCACCCCGGATAGCCAAACTTCATTTGCAGGCAGGATTAGACCGCGCTTGGGCATTCTAAGGCTATGTAAAGCCAAGGACGGGAATGACGGGAGCGGGTTTGCATCAGCGCACGTTGGTACAAAAATATCGGCACATGCGCAGACTCCGCTGTTACGTTTGTAACAGTCGCCGACACAGAAATCCATGTTTTCCAAGAATTTCAAACGCTTGTGCGCGTTTTACAAAAAATGGTGCCGCTTAGGTGACTCGAACACCTGACCCCGTCATTACGAATGACGTGCTCTACCAGCTGAGCTAAAGCGGCCCGAATGGGAGTCCGCCCCCTACCAGCGCTTCGCGGGCAGGGCAACCCGCCTGGATGCGCAATAATTCGGATGCCTTAACACTTCGTCAACCATATCTGGTGCAAAGATATCCGGAACAAGATTTCAGACGCGTTAGGGGCAATTGCCATGGACGGAACGGGTAATTTCAACAGCGAAGATGCGGCGGTCGAAACGCCGATCAACATCGGGACTGACGAACGGCGGATGCATGTCCGTGCATACAACTACTGGGTTTCCTTACTAGATGGCCGCGCTTATCCCTCGATCGAGGATCTTGAGCCTGAAAATCTCGGCGATTTTGGCCCGAATTCTGTGTTGCTTGATTTCACGGGCGGGATTGAAAACCCTGCGATTTCCTATCTTGGCAATGGCCTGCGCGAAGAGTGTAATTTGCCAGTCGGGGTTGGAAGCGTCGCTGAAATTCCGAGCCTGTCTCTTCTGTCACGGCTTACCGATCACTATCTTCAGATCATTGCGAACCGCGCGCCAATTGGCTTTGAGGCCGAATATGTGAATGATCGCGGCAACAACACGATGTACCGCGGCATCCTCATGCCTTTCTCCTCCGACGACGATACGATTGATTTCATTTACGGCGTGATCAACTGGAAAGAAGTTGCTGACGACGAAACGACGGCAGGCATCGTTGACGAAGTTGAACGCGCGCTTCAGGCATCGCCAAAGCGAAATGATGCGCCGGTCGCCGTGTGGGCAGATGGGCCAAGCTCCCAGTCAAACGCGGAAATTATTAACCCGCGCGCTGGCGTGTTGTCGATTGGCGAAGACGATGCGGACGAACTGCCACTCGCTGGCTTTGAAGCCGATGGTAGCGAAGCGCTTGGCGATTGGCTGGCGGCTGCACGCGACAGTGCAGCAGTCGCTGTTCAAGCCGAAAGCCGGGGGCATATCGCGCTCTACCGTGCGCTATCACAGGCCTATGATTTTGCGCTGGTCGCTGACGCACGCCCTGAGGAATATCTTGAGCTGTTGAGCGACAGTGGCATTGTCGGCCAAGAGCGGGCCCCGATGACCCCAATTGTGAAACTGGTGTTCGGTGTCGGTTATGACAAGACACGGCTCGCTGAATACGGCATCGCGCTTGCGCATGGTCGTCGGCAAGACGTTGCCCAAGGGGGGTTCCAACACTTTATCGAAAGCCATGTTGGCGGGTTGAAAGGTATTGTTCAGGCTGAACGGAGTGCGCGCCGCCCAATCGCAAAGGCCGTGAAACCGGTGCGTGATTTCCGTGATACCGCCCGCTCCATCGAGCCGACCGCGATCATTCCCTTGATCGGAGAGGAGGAGTTCGTCGTCCTTGTCGCCCGCCGGGTGGACGGCGGCCATGTTGCCGTCATTGGTGCTGCGGCTCAAGATGATGCGATGCTCCAGAAGGCACTACGCCAACTCACCCACTAATTGCGGTTGAGCTTCGCGTCGGCCAGGCGCATATGTTCGCCATGAATGGTGGAGCATTGTCGTCTGACAAGACGCTGGGAGATATAAGCAAAGCGCTTGTTTTCGGCGCGTTGCCTCGTGAAGTTGAAGGCTTCGGACCAACAGCGCGCGCTGACGCCGCCGCATTCGCCCTCACGGCGCTGCGCCAGCGAAAAGCGCAATGCGCCAGCCTCGTCGTCGACACATTTGCGTTGGGCGATGGCCGTCGGTTGATGCGGCTCGCTGCTGTGAATGAGGACATGCCGTTTTTGGTCGATTCGATTTGCGCAGTGCTCGCCCAGCAAGGCGTCGCAGTAGATCGGTTGCTACATCCCGTGATTAATGTGGTCCGCGATATATCCGGGAATTTTGTCAGAATTGGCAAAGGGGGCGCTGCGGAATCTCTGATCTATATCGAGGCCGAATGGGCCGATGCCAAAACCCGCTCTGTAATTCGCAGCACCATCCTGTCGAGCCTAACGTCGGTGCGCCACAGCGTGGCGGATTGGCCCAAAATGAAAGCGGCGATGCTGTCCGATGCGGCGGCCCTCGCGCCTGGTGAAGATCCGGCGCTGCTCGACTGGCTGGCGGAAGATCATGTCACGTTGCTCGGCCATGTAGTTTTCGCCGCGAAGGGAGACACGCGGTCAAGCTTGGGGATCGGCCGGGTGCACGCAGAAAGTCTGCTGTCAAAGGAGGCCCGAAAGGCGGCCGGCGCCTGGTTCCGACGCGGCGAAGGCGGTGTTCTGATTGTCAAATCCAACCTGCTGTCACCTGTGCACCGGCGGGTTCCGCTCGATCTGTTTATGTGCGCGCGTCGCGATAAGGGGCGGGTCGTCGCTCTATCGTTGTACGCCGGGTTGTGGACGAGCAGCGCGCTAAAGGCAGCGCCGGAAGACGTCCCCATCCTGCGAGCCCGCCTTTCAACGCTTCAAGCCAAATACGGATTTGACCCAAC
>JBJOLA010000088.1:0-7208 GCA_046045815.1 Pseudomonadota bacterium | reverse complement strand
ATGCTGGCCGGCAAGGTCGCGACGGTCGCCGGTTTCGGTGACGTCGGCAAGGGCAGCGCCCAGTCGCTGCGCAACGGCGGCGCCCGCGTCCTCGTGACCGAGGTCGATCCGATCTGCGCCTTGCAGGCGGCGATGGAAGGCTATGAAGTGGTAACGATGGAACAGGCCGTCACCCGCGCCGACATCTTCGTCACCGCCACCGGCAATGAAGACGTCATCACCGCCGATCATATGAAGGCGATGAAGCCGATGAGCATCGTCTGCAACATTGGTCACTTCGATTCAGAAATTCAGATTGCCGCGCTTTCCAATTATAAGTGGAGCGAAGTGAAGCCCGGCACAGATTTGGTTGAATTCCCAGACGGCAAGCAGATCATCGTTCTGGCGAAGGGCCGCTTGGTCAACCTCGGTTGCGCGACGGGCCACCCGTCGTTTGTGATGTCGGCATCGTTCACCAACCAAGTCCTCGCGCAAATCGAGCTTTGGACCAAGGGTGAGAAGTATCAGAACCAAGTCTATGTGTTGCCAAAGCATCTCGATGAAAAGGTGGCGATGCTCCACCTTGCCAAGCTGGGCGTTCAGCTCAGCACGTTGACGCCGAAGCAATCAGCCTATCTCGGCATACCCGCTGAAGGCCCGTTCAAGCCGGACCATTACCGCTATTGATCGGATGGGCGGGTTCTGGTTTCTGTGAACCAAACCCGTCTTCCCGCGTGCTATCCCTCAGCCCGCCAAATTTTGAGCCGCTGCTCCGGTCTCGCACCGCGCACGTAACGGGGGCAGGCGCGGGTGTGAAGATCGGTGCCAAGGCAGAGATGCACTTCCTTGAGCCATCCGCCCTTGCCGGTCTGGACGGACAGCATGTTGGCGCGCAAGCCAGGATTAAGCCCGATCACCTTAGAAACAAACGACGCCACGCTCGGTTGCGCCCGAGACAGCGCATTCATGTCCGGCCATTTTATTGCATTGAACAACATCGTGCCGGTGCGGAAATAGCGGGCGGGGTCATCCGTCATGCACGTGCCGTGCTTGGCCCATTCATGCGCCTGCAGCTTGACCGAGGGCATCGCGCAGAAACTCTGACGGACAATTTCGGCGGGCACGGAAACCGCTGACTTACACCATTGCAGCCCATCCTTCGACGATCCGTCTGGCCAGAGACCGTGGAGGATGAAACCAAATTTCTTGCTGCCACATTGTTGGGCCTGATCAGCGCCCGGATGCGCTTTGCAAAACTCCGGGGACCAGGAAAGGGCGAGCATATAACCGGTCAGCGGCGAGACATGCGCCTGACCGTCGGGTGCCGCCTCCACCGCAGCAGCCGGTAAATTCGAGGGGATGTTACACTGATTCGCTTGTGCCATCACGGCACCCGGGAGCAATAGAATCGACAGAAATGCAGCGATCATCCATCTCACAACACCCATCGACTCACTCCTCGAAACTGCAAAACGAAAGTAGAACGTATCAAGACATTAAAGCGAAATCAAGGCCGATATCAACCGCCGGTGCCGATTGTGTCAGCCGACCGACGGAAATATATGTGACGCCCGTCTCTGCCTTCGCCCGGATCGTTTCGAGGGTCACACCGCCACTTGCCTCGGTCGGCACCCGCCCCGCAACGCGTGCTACGGCTTCTCGCAAGGTCGGCACGTCCATATTATCGAGCAACAAATGCGTCGCCCCGGCGGCAAGGCCGGGCTCGATCTGGTTGACTTGGTCGACTTCGAGAATGATCCGCTCGACGCCTGCGGCCTTAGCGCGGCGCACGGCCTCTGCCACGCCGCCTGCCACCGCGACATGATTATCCTTGATCATCGCGGCATCCCACAGCCCCATCCGGTGGTTGGTCGCCCCGCCCATCCGCGTGGCATATTTCTCCAGCACGCGCAGACCAGGGATGGTTTTGCGGGTGTCGAGCAAGGTGCAACCCGTCCCTGCAATCTGGTTAACATAGGCCCGCGTCATCGTGGCGATGCCAGACAGATGCTGGACGGTGTTGAGCGCGGCACGCTCCGCCGTCAGCATCGCCCGCGCATTGCCAGAGAGGCGGAGGAGGTCGCTCCCCTTGGCGATCGATGCCCCCTCCTCGGCCAAAATCTCAATCTCCATCGCCGGATCAAGGCGGCGGAAGAAAGCCATAGCGATCGGCAATCCGGCCACGACTATCGCATCCCGGCTGTCCATCGTGCCCGAAAAGCAGGCCTCCACCGGGATCACCGACTCAGACGTCACATCGCGTCCGCCTGCGCCCAATGGCCCGCCAAGGTCTTCGGCAAGCGTCGCGGCAACGAACGCGTCGAGATCGAAATTTGGCAGCGTAAAATTCATCGGTACAATCCTCAAAGCAGCAGCAACGCCTAAAGGTTCAGCACAGTTTTGCAACGACGAGCTTTCGCCGGTTGACTCCCAAACCGGAGGTATTAAGTTACGCCCGCATATATCATTATTACGTGAGTGCAGATCGGATTGCCGTATGCAACTGATGTTTCGTGCGTTTTCTATTGGGTTTTTTGGAGCGGGGATCGCCGTGGCGGTCGCGGCGTCCGGAGCACTGGCGATGCCCTCTTTGCTCTGGTCGGGCGTGGAACAAGTGCGCACGGTCTGCACCGTCAAAAATGCCCCACCGACGAAAGAGGTTGCAATTTGCCGCCAGTTCGCGCGCGCTGTTGCGGAACGATCACCCTACCCTGTCAACAACGGCGCTGGCAAACCAACTGACCTGATCGTCCGCTTTGAGGGAGACGTCACCGCCAGCAGTCGCGTGACAGGGCATATCCTGGCGAGCCGATTTACCGCGCGCGGCGAAGGCGACGATTCCACTCGGCCCCTGCCGATCAGCTTCATGACCACCTTTGCGACAGGGCAGCAAAAAGCAGCGCTGAGCGCGGCGCTAGATCGCTTGCTGCCGTGGCGTCAGCGCAACCTACACCCCCAACAAGGCCGCGCAAACTAAGCCACGACCAAACCAAATTTCACAAGCGAGACATATTTCCAACCCCTGAAGGAGAAGACTAATGGCTATGTATAATTTGACAAATGCCGGTGATGCGCCGCTGCCATCATCGCGGCGAACGACCGATCTGACTTTGGTTGACCGCGGGGAATATTTCAACGCATTTTCGCTTGATCCACAAGCTGGTGGCACGGCGAACAACAAGCCGATTTACACAATCGACCAGATCACCGCCAACGCCAATCGCACGGGGTACAACTGGTATGTGAACAACGGCAATGTTCTTGCTGATGGCATTTTGAACTTCAGTTTTTTCAACAGCCAGGATGATTTTTTTGGCACCGGCTATCTCAATGAAACACAGACGGTGGCGTTTGATGAATTTTTCTATTTTCAAGCCTTTACACCCGCGCAGCGCGTTGCCGCCCGTGCCGCGTTGGCAACGTGGGATGATCTGATCAACATCAAGTTCGTTGAAACATCAAACATTCTCGACGCCGATATCCGCTTCGGCAATACGGATACGGGCGGCGCACAAGCTTATGCTTATCTGCCCTTCGGCAATGTGTTCAATGATCCGGTGGGATCAGGTGATTTCTCCAACGTGGGGGATGTCGGCGGCGATATCTGGGTCGATTACACAGTCGGCAGCAATTTCTTTCCCTTGAAAGATAGCTTTTATTCCGTCCTGACACTCATCCACGAAGCTGGTCATGCGCTCGGCCTGTCGCATCCCGGCGATTATGACGCGCTAAACGATTCCAACGGAGACGGCATTCCCGATCCCATCAGCTATGCCAACGATGCCTTCTTCGCGCAGGATTCGCTCCAATATACGGTGATGAGCTATTTTGACGCCTATGAAACCGGCGCACAGCATATCGACTGGAAGTTGATGAATTTCGCCTATGCCGCGACGCCGCTGGTGCACGATATTGCCGCGATACAGGCGATATACGGCGCCGACCCGACCACACGAACCGGCGACACCGTCTACGGTTTCAATAGCACCGCCGACCGGGATGCTTTCGATTTCAACATCAATACCCGCCCGATTGTTTCCATCTACGACGCGGGCGGCAAAGACACGCTGGATTTCTCCGGATGGAACACGAACTCGATTATCAATCTCAACGGGGGCGCGTTCAGTTCCGGAGGAGGTGTCCAGGATTTCTTGACGCTAGCGGAGATTAACGCCAACCGCGCCGCGCTGGGTTTAGCGCCGCGTTCACAGGCGGCATATGATTTCTACATCCAGAATTTCATTATACCGCAGGGCCTGACCAATGGCCTGTTTCATGACAATATTTCGATTGCCTATGGCACTGTCATTGAAAACGCCATCGGCGGCGGCGGTGATGATCTGATCATTGCCAACCAGGTGGCCAACATCCTTAATGGTGGCGGCGGCAGCGATACCGTCAGTTATGAAACTGCCACATCAGGCGTAACGGTTTCACTTGGCCAGAACGGCCGTACCGGCGGCGGCGCGCGCGGAGACCATCTGATCTCCGTCGAAAATCTCATCGGATCGGCGTTTAATGACACGCTGACCGGCGATGACGGAGACAATGTGATCAACGGCGGCGCCGGCGGGAAGGACATTCTCACTGGTGGCAAGGGGAATGATACAATTAGCTACGCTGGAACCAGCGCGGGTGTGACGATCAACCTCAACGAATCCGAAGGCGGCGGCGCAGCAAAGGAAGACACGATCCGCGGCTTTGAAAATATCATCGGCACCGGCTTTGATGACAGATTGACCGGCAATGAGGGCAATAACCGGATCGACGGCGGCGCGGGCAATGACCGGATCGACGGCGATAAAGGCGATGACATCCTGATCGCTGGCGCAGGGGCGGACATTCTCACCGGCGGGCGCGGGCGCGATATCTTCGTGTTCAGTGAGGTGAACGACGGCACGGACAGGATCACCGACTTCAACGCGCGCGATGACCGGATCGACCTCAGCAAGATCGACGCCAACAGCAGCACCGCCGCCAATGACGCGTTCAGCTTCATCGGTAACGCCGCATTCTCCAACGTCGCGGGGCAACTCCGCTTCGCCGGCGGGTATCTGGAGGGAGACGTCAACGGTGATGGCATCGCCGATCTTTCGATCCAGCTTGGCCGCACGGCGATAGCGGTCGACAACTTCGTCCTATAGTCAATCCTGACGGTAGCGCAGCCTCATGCTGCGCTACCCAAAGGTCGGCAGGCTTAATCCAGCTCCCAGCCCCGTTCGCCGTGGCTGGTGAGATCCAGCCCATCATGTTCGGCGTCATCGCCCACCCGCATCGGGATGGCGTAGGAGATGATGAAGGCGATCAAGATCGTCGCGATAATGGTCCAGAGTGCGGTAACGCCGACGCCAATCCCTTGCGCGACGAGCTGGCGACCAAGGCTGTTGCCATCCTCAAATCCTGCGCCGCCGAATACGGGAAGGATGAACAGCGGGAACAATAGCGATCCAAGGATGCCGCCCACACCGTGGACGGCGAATACATCAAGCGAATCGTCGATCTTGAGCGTCTGCTTGACGATCTGAACCATGAAGAAGCAGACAGCGCCCGCCAGCACACCGAGGATGATCGCGCCGAGCGGCCCGACATATCCCGCTGCTGGGGTAATGGTGGCCAGACCAGCCACTGCACCGGTCACGATGCCGATTGACGTACATTTGCCGATCTTGATCTTCTCAATGGCGATCCAGACCAACGCTGCGGCACAGGCCGCAAAATGGGTGTTGAGGATCGCTGTTGCCGCATCTTCGCCTGCCGCGAGCGCCGAGCCGCCATTAAAGCCAAACCAGCCAACCCAGAGCAAGCCTGCGCCCGTCATCGTCAGCGCCGGGCTATGCGGCGGCAGCAATGTCTTGTTGAAGCCCTTACGGTCTCCCAACATCTTGGCGAGAATGATCGCCGCAATCCCGGCGGTCGTATGAACAACGATGCCGCCAGCAAAATCAAGCGCGCCAAGGCCGGAAAGCCAGCCGCCGCCCCACACCCAATGCGCTACGGGCACGTAGACGAACAAACTCCACAGCACTGAAAACGCCACGACCCAGCCAAAGCGGATGCGCTCCACAAAGGCACCGACGACGAGCGCAGGCGTGATGATCGCAAAGGTCATCTGGAACAGTGCATAAGCGCTTTCGGGGATCGTGGTGTCGGCGCGGATATCGCTCAAATTGGCCAGGAACATGTTCCCAAATCCGCCGATCCATTCATTGCCGTCCCCAAAAATCAGCGAATAGCCGCACACCGCCCAGAGCAACGAAACCGTGCACGTAATCGCGAAACACTGCATGATGACGGAGAGGACATTCTTCGTGCGAACAAGGCCACCGTAGAATAGCGCGAGACCGGGGAGCGTCATCAACAGGACCAGCGCGGAGGCCGTTAGCACCCACGCGGTATCGCCACTATCCGAAACCACTTCAGGCTGAGCCCAGGCTGGCGCAGACACCATTGCCATCGCAACTGCCGATAGGATTGACTTACCGCGCATAAAAATCCCCCTCTTCTCCGGTCGCTGTGCTAGGCGAACGCGCGACGCGCATCAAGAGGAAGAATGACGGCTGACCGCTTGAACTAGGTGGCCAGATTTGGCACAGTCGCGCGGGCAAGTTGGGGAATGAGCGTATCATGATAAAAATCGGGATGAAGCAGCTGGTGGTGATCGCCGCAATGGCCTTGCCAGCGATCGCCGATGCGGCGGGGCCAACGGCGGCCAAGAAGCCTTATTGGGCGTCGCTTTCGGCTGGCCAAGCGCGGATGCGAACCGGACCTGGCCGTCAATTCCCCGCCAGCTGGCTCTATCAGCGCGCGGGTCTGCCCGTCAAAGTGATCGAAAGTTATCCCAACTGGCGCAAGGTGGAAGACCCTGAAGGCGCGCAGGGCTGGATCCAGTCCAACCTGATCAGCGATGATCGCACCGGGATGGTCCTGCGCGACGTTCAACCGCTGCGCGAACGTCCCGATAAAGGCGCGAACATCATCTGGCGGGCAGAACCCGGCGTTGTCGGCAAGCTCTCCGAGTGCAAACGCGGCTGGTGCAAGCTCGATGTCCGCGGTCGCATGGGCTATATCGAGGCTGTGTCGCTGTGGGGCGTCGACCCCAATGAGCTCACCCCCTGACCCTCACTGATCTGCCGCAATGGGCATTGGCCGGTGGCGGTGCGCTGCTCGGGTTGATCATCGGGAGCTTCACCGCAACATTGGTCATCCGATGGCCGCAGGGGCGATCGGTG
>JBJOLA010000087.1:0-2778 GCA_046045815.1 Pseudomonadota bacterium | reverse complement strand
CATCCAAACACTGCCAAAACCACGAGATGGATGAAAATTCCAAAGGAACCAATATGGCCTACTGGCTTGCAAAACCGGGCGGAAACCAGACCAAAAGCGTGATCAAGCGCTTCGATCCGCGTTTCTGGACGGTCAATTTCCCGCGCCCGATGATGGCGGCGGTCACCACGACCGGGCCTCAAGCCCTGCGGGTCGACGCGACTTTTTACAAAGCGAATGATCTGGCCGGGCTGATCTGGGAAGCGGAGGATCATTATGATCACCCGCTGCTCGCCTATGAAACCGCGCATGACTTCCGGGGCTGTGTTCTGAAATTTCACTGGCAATCGTCAGGGATCATGGCGCTTGATGCGATTAATGGCCCAACCTTGACGATCGAGGGTCGCGACGCGGCGGGGCTGCCACGGAGCTGGTACGTTCGGCTGTGGAACTA
Organism: Pseudomonadota bacterium; assembly: GCA_046045815.1. Taxonomy (GTDB): domain Bacteria; phylum Pseudomonadota; class Alphaproteobacteria; order Sphingomonadales; family Sphingomonadaceae; genus Aquisediminimonas. The sequence continues at coordinate 2,345 of JBJOLA010000087.1, read as the reverse complement.
TGCCAGCGGGACGACGAACAACGCCGATATCACGCTCAACTTTGACGCGCTGGTCGGCGGTTTTTCGCTTCCCACGAACGCCGATCCGGTTTTCGCTGGAGACATTGACCGGTTGTTCCTCTCACTGGTGCCACCGGGGTTTACGAACAGCAATATCCCTCTCGCCGCGCCTGCGGAAGGGTGGGTGACGCTGACGAACATGACCTGCGATGGCCCGGGATCGGTGCTGGAGATTGGCGATGTGATGGTGCCGCCGCACGGGCTTTCCATCGCGAGCGGCTACGATGACAGTTATAACCTTACGCCTGCGCGGTTATTGCGGAATGCGCTGCAACTCGGATACCGGGGTTCCTTGATCCACTATGTCGGGATGAGCCATTATTTCCGGCTCGAAGCATCGGGTGGGGGGCTCTATGCGAGCAATGTTGGTGGCGCGATCAATGCGCCGTGCGCGGCGTGGCACGCCGATTTTGCGGCACGGGCAAAGGGATTGGGCTATAGCCTGATACTCTCGCTCTCATACGAACTGTTCGACGCGCATTGCTGGAATGACTGGAAGCAGCGGGCGTGGAACGGCGATCCCGCGCTGACCGGCTGGGTGCCGCCGTCAACCTTGCTCTCCCCAGCGCATACGGGCGCGATGGCCTATCTCAAGGCGGTAGCACGAGCGTTCCTGTTTATCGCAGCGTCCGCGGGACATACGCCACGTTTCCAAATTGGCGAGCCGTGGTGGTGGGTGATGCCGGATGGGCGCATCTGCCTGTATGACGCGGCGGCCAAGGCGGCGCTGGGTGGGTCTCCCGTCGAGATTGCCAATATTCGTTCGACCACACTGAGCGCGGCGCAGAAGTCGTTGCTCGACGCGGCGGGGGTGATCCTGGCCGCATCAACTGCCGCACTCATCGCAGCGGTGCGATTGGATCAACCCGCGTGCGAGGCCCTGATCCTGACTTATCTGCCGACTTTGCTCGATGCTGCTGCGCCCGATGCGAAGCGCGCAAACATGCCGCTGGGCTGGGCATCCCCCGCCTTCGATATCCTCCAGCTTGAGGATTATGACTGGGTAACAACGGGCAACGCCGGGGCCACCCAGCGCGGGGTTGCGGCGGCGGAGGCGCGGCTCGGCTATCCTCCGGCCAAGCAACATTATCTGTCCGGCTTTGTCCTCAACTCAAGCCAATCTGCGCAGTGGCGCCAGATCGAAACCGCCACCGACGTTGCCCGCAAGCGCGGCGTGGCGGCAACATTCGTGTGGGCGTTGCCGCAAGTGCTTCGCGACGGTTTCACCCATTTTGATCAAGGAGTAAATGACGTGCAAGCGTTTGACGATGTTGATTTCCCGTTGGCACTTGGCCGCCATGCCAGTGTGACACCCGGCTTTTCCACAGCCGTGGTGACAACCGCTTCGGGCTATGAGCAGCGCAATATGGACTGGGCCAGCGGCCGGATGCGGTTCGACGCTGGGCCGGGGCTGCGTTCGGAAGCCGACCTCCAAAGCCTCATCGCCTTTTTTCGCGCGCGGCGGGGGGCGGCCAAAGGATTTCGTTTCCGTGATCCGTTTGACAATAGCTCGAACGCGATGACGGGAACGCCGACTGGAACCGATCAAATTCTGGGCAGTGGAGACGGGGTTCGCACCCAATTTGCGCTGCTCAAGCGGTACGGCGCTGGTCCCGAGGCAGAGCTGCGACCGATCACGAGGCCGATTCTGGGATCCGTGATTGTGGCGGTGGCGGGCGTCACGTCGAATGCCTGGACGTTGCTTGCAGGCGGTGTGATCGCCTTCACTTTGCCGCCAGCATTGGGGGCATCCGTGACAGCAGGTTACCGTTTTGATGTGCCCGTCCGTTTTGCCGAGGATAGTCTCAATATCGACAGCAGCACCTATTTGGCCGGAGAAGCGCCGAGCGTGCCGTTGATCGAAGTGCGGGAGGGCGGATGATGCCGACCTGGCTTGGACAAGAGCTCACCAACCTCGCCTTTCTGTGGCGGCTTGAGCGGCGAGACGGCGTGACGTTGGGATTCACCAGTCATGACAAGGATATCACCCTTGGCGGCCTGATCTACCGCGCGACGCCGGGGATGTTGCCTTCTGCTATCGTTCGGACGGACGGATTTGACGCCGACACGGTAGAGCTGGCGGGTGCGCTCACCAGTGATGCGTTGACGCAGGCCGACCTTCAGGCGGGACGGTGGGATGGGGCGTCGCTCTGGCTTTCGGCGGTGGACTGGACGAACGCCGTGCTTGATCCTGTTGCGCTGGTCCGGGGTGAGCTTGGGGCAATTGAGATCAATGACGGGCGTTTCAACGCCGAGTTGCGCGGGCCAACATCATTGCTCGATGC
>JBJOLA010000029.1:0-6153 GCA_046045815.1 Pseudomonadota bacterium | reverse complement strand
CTCAAGCTGCGTACATCATCGAGCCACGAAGAAGGCTGTGAGCGCGACTGGGCGATCCTGACCAAGCGCGTGGTGGGCACCAACGGCGTTGTCGAAGGCCTCGAATGCGTCCGGATTGAATGGCTGAACGGCCAAATGCAGGAAGTGGCGGGCAGCGAATTCACGTTGAAGGCTGATCTGATCTTCCTGGCGATGGGCTTCATCGGACCCAGCAAAGCAGGCCTGGTTGAACAGGCTGAGGTTGCCCTTGACCCGCGCGGCAACGTTGCGGCGAATGTTATCGACTATACCACCAACCAGCCGGGCGTCTTTGCTTGTGGTGATATGCGACGCGGGCAGTCCTTGGTCGTCTGGGCGATCCGCGAAGGACGTCAATGTGCCCGCGCGGTTGATCTGGAACTGATGGGTGAGAGCGAACTGCCACGGTAGGTGCGCTGGCTACCATTGCCTTTTTAAGCGGCGAGCTGTTCCTCTGCCACTCTGGCCCGTGCCAAAACGAGTAGCGCCGAAGCTCCCTTGCCCGCCCCATCGCTTTCCAGCGAGATGCTGCCGCCCATCGCGCGCATCGCATTGGCAGACCAATGCATGCCGAGGCCACCAGTTTTGTTGCTGCGGGTGGAATAGCCACGCTGAAAGACCTGCGGAATATTTTCGGGGTCAACGCCGTCGCCGTTGTCGGTGATGCGGATCAGGACATGATGGGGCTCTGCTGACTCTTCACAGCTGACGACGAGGCGCATGGGCGTCACACCGGCGGCGAGCATCGCTTCATGCGCGTTGACAAATATGTTGTCTATCACCTGTCCCAGATGAACGCGGTTTCCGACCACGACGGGCAGCATTTCGGGGAGAATCAGCTCCACCGGCTCTCCACCGCGCGCTGAAAGCGTTTTGAGTTGTTGGCGGAGCAATCGCATCAAATCGATTTCATCGCCTGCGTTTGCGCTCGACGTGTCGAAATTATAGCTGCTCAATATTTCGGATATCTGATCGACCGAGCCTTTGATCTCTTCCATTTCGGTCAACCTGCCCGCCGCTGAAACAGCAATCGTGCGCGCGGCCGAAATCAGAAATTGTTCGAGACTTGTTTTGCGCGCGGGATCGATCCCGGCATCCGCAAGTTCGTCCACGGCTTTTTGCATATTGGCGCGGTACGGGAGCGTTTCCTCACGTAGCCATTTTTCCTGCATCACCCGGACCGGGGCGAGTGCATTGCGGACATTGTGCAGCATGCCGGCGGCTGAATCGGCTTTGCCTTGCAGATAGGAGCGTTGACGCAATTGCTCTTCGGCTTCGGTCAACTGTTCAGACAGGGTCTGGAACTGGCGAGACAGCGATGCAATTTCATCCTGGCCTTGCGTCAAGGTGGGATGCAACTGGCGACTGTTTGTCCGAAAATTTCGAACATAAGTCTCAAGCGTCTGCAATCGCCGAACGGTGATTTGCCGTATGCCAAAACCAAGCAAGGCGATAAGAGTCAAAATTGCGAGCGTGACGGCGAACGCAGCCGTCTTGATAGCCGACGTACCCGCCGCCGATATCGCGCGCGATGTGGAAAAGTTGATTGTGCCGAGCAGATTCTGTTGAAGGCCAAACAAACCAATCTTAGTCGTGATCGCATTGTCTTCAGTTGCGGAAATTGAATGGCCAGGTGCGGCAATCATCATTGCGGCGGCTTCCCCTTCGGGGGCAGCGCCTAGCGTCACGCTCACTTGCAACGTTTCACTCAACGATCTTTTGTTGAGTAAGACCCCGTTCACGACGAAACCCCGTGGCGCGCCGGATTCGTCAGACTTGATAATGCGTGCCGTGGTCAGCAAGTAAATACCGCGCTTGGCTTGAACATAGGTGATCGTCTTTTTCTCGCCGAACGCTCGGCGCAAAAAGCGAGGCTCGGTCAAGACCGATTTCATGGCCTCCGATTCAGCTGGCAAAAGTTCGACCCTGCCCAGATCCACTGCACTCGACCAGAGCACCGTGCCATCCATTCGGACGATGCCGCGATAGTCGATCGCGTTGTTCATATGGCTGATGGGAGATAGCGTCTGATGTTCAAATCCGGGGTTCGGAGTTTGCGCATAAGCATACATATCATCCCAGACCGCATAATCGAGCGTCGCATTTTGAAGCGACGTTTGGAATTCGCCGAGGGCGTGATTCACGCGCGCCTTTTGATCGCGGACAGCCAATCGCTCAATCTGATCGAATACTGGCCGGAGCAATCCACCCACCGCCAACTGTGTCAGCGGGATGATGAGCAATGCGGCGGCGAGCAATAGCAGCGAATATTTGCCAACAAGCTTGCGCCCGTTCCACCAAAGACGAAGGGAGTTTAGCACCTTCGGCTTATCCTTCGGCGGACTTGGGAAGCTGAGGCACCTGATCCGGCGTCAGCAAAACGCTTGGCTTAACGACCTGCAAATAGGGTAGGTCACATTCCTTCATCGGTGCGCTGTAAAAATAGCCCTGCATCAAATCGCAACCGACCATGCGAAGCGCTTGCACTTGCATGCCGGTTTCAACGCCTTCGGCCACCACGCGAAGACCGAGCGAGCGGGCCAGCGACGTGACGGAATTGACGATGGCGGAGGTTTGGCGATCTGTGCCAAGACTTGCGACAAAGGATTGATCTATCTTGATACAATCAATTTCAAAGTCCTTGAGGTTTACCAGCGAGGAATAGCCCGTACCAAAATCATCCAGAGCGATCCGGATGCCCATCTTGCGCATCTCAACGAGGATTTCTGCGGCAAGCTTGGCGTCGTCGAACAAGGCAGTTTCGGTGATCTCAAGTTGGATGCGGTTATGCGGGACCCCGGCACGTGCGGCTTCAGCGACGACAAACGCGACCAAAGTCTGCGCTTGGAATTGCCGCGTCGACAGGTTGATCGACACAATGCCCTTCGCCCACTTCGCGCAATCACGAAGCGCGCGGCGGATCACCCATTCGCCCAGCGGCACGATCAATCCGGTCTCCTCGGCGATTGGCACGAAGATCGAGGGCGGGATCATACCATGTTCGGCGTCCTCCCAGCGCAGCAGCGCCTCATATCCAATGGGTTCGCCGTCGAAAGGGTCAATGATCGGTTGATAAGCCAACGTGAGTTGATCACTCTCGAGTGCGGCACGCAGCCGCAGATCAATTTCGGCGCGTTTGCGCGAACTTTCATCCATCGCAGGCAAGAAGGCGCGGCAGCAAGCGCGCCCCTCTTGCTTGGCGGCATAGAGGGCAAGATCAGCACGGCGGAGCAGTTCAGAGCCGTCCACATTGGCAGCGCCGCGTTCAGCAAAGCCAACCGACGCGCTCACCTGGATCGACGTTCCAAACAGGTCAAACTTTTCGGCACAGATTTGCACGAGCTGTTGACCGAGATTGAATGCCGCAGCAGCATGATCGCCGGACAAAACGACGCCGAATTCATCGCCGCCCAGTCGCGCAACGAATGAACCCTCTGGCAATTGGCGCGCCATTCGTTCCCCAATGCGGCAGACAAGCTCATCACCCGCCGCATGGCCAAGCGTATCATTGACCAATTTGAAACGGTCAAGATCGACGAACAGCACCGCCACATTCTGGCGACGATCCGCCAGTGCCTCGACTAAACGTTCCTGAAATGCGTGTCGGTTCGGCAATCGTGTCAGTTGATCGTGGAGAGATTGATGGCGACAGCGCGCTTCGCTTGCGCTCAATTCGACATGTGCCTCCTCAAGCTGAAAAATCTTATCGGCGAGCGCTTGATGTGCGGCCTTCAGATTGGCTTCCATCGTCCACTTGCTCGACAGCGACGCCGCGAGTGACCGAATTTCGTCAATCTCAAACGGCTTGGCAAGATAGTAAAGCTTATCGAGTGGCCCCGCGACCTTTGCCACCTGTAGCGGCGAATGATCGGAATATCCTGTGACGATCACGATGTTGATGTTGGGATCAAGCAACCGCACCTGCTTGGCAGTTTCATAACCATCCATGCCCGGCGGCATGCGCATATCGAGAAAGAGCACCGCGTAAGGATCACCCTCTGAGATCGCGCGCGCGACGGCAGCGACAGCGGCGTCACCCTGATTGACATATTCCGCGCGCGTTTCAATCGCAGCGGCGTGCCGATTTGCCACACCGTCCGCAACCGCACCGAACAGACTATCTCCCAGCGCGTCAATATCTACAGTGGCCGTCGCCTTAGTATCGGCATCAAGACACACCCGGTAAGCGGCCAGCAATTGTGGCTCGTCATCTGCCACTAGAATGCGAATTTTCATCTATTACTATCCCACGTCACTTACAAATCCCCAACGATTTTGCTAAGCGCGCGTTCCTATTGCGGAAATATCGTTAAATAGCGGTAAAGACCGCGACGGCAGTCGGCGCGAAATCAGGGTTTCTGGTGCTAACCGTTTGAAGTTGCAGGAATCAATTTCATACGCGTTGGCGCTGTTCGAGGGTTGATCACAAATTTCCCTATTTGGAAAATATCTGTTGACAGCGTCACGCTGTTATGGCAAAATTCAACACGCTCTAGAATTGCGATTCGAGGAGCGCCCTCCTTTTCCAGCCAATCTAGCTCCGATCCTAGCGATAAACTGTTGCGCGTTCTGGAATTAGGGTTAGGTTCCCATCCATAAGATTCTTCGGGGAGTTAAGGGTATGATTTTCGGGCGTGTAAAATCGCTGGACGCTATTCTGGCGACGGCAAAAAGGAATTCGCTCAACCGATCGCTTGGCGCATTCCAGCTGACGATGCTCGGCATTGGTGCGATCATCGGTACTGGAATTTTCGTTCTGACCGCAGAAGCTGCCACAAAGGCTGGCCCTGCGATGATGATCAGCTTCGTTCTGGCCGCGGCTGTCTGCGGCGTTACCGCGCTTTGCTATGCTGAAATGGCGGCGATGGTTCCGGTGTCGGGATCGGCCTATACTTACACTTACGCGACCTTTGGTGAACTGCTCGCGTGGACCGTCGGCTGGGCGCTTGTTCTTGAATATGCGATTGCCGCCAGCGCGGTTTCGGTCGGTTGGTCTGGATATATGGTCGGGCTGTTTCGAGATTTGCTCGGCATCGATATGGGAACGACCTGGACACACGGTCCGCTTGACCCGGAGCCCGGGCTTTTCAACATCCCGGCGTTCATCATCGCCATTCTCATGGCCGGACTGCTCTACCTTGGCACGACCGAAAGCGCGCGGGTCAATGCGATCCTGGTGTGTGTTAAAATCGCAGCATTGACGATGTTTATTGCGCTTGCACTGCCCGTCATCAATGGCGCAAATTTTCAACCCTTCAACCCCTATGGCTTCATGAAAACTGAAATTGCCGACCCCGCGTCGGGCCATATGGTCGCCGTTGGCATCGCCGCAGCCGCGTCATCTATCTTCTTCGCTTATGTTGGCTTTGATGCGGTTTCGACGGCGGCAGAAGAGACAAAGAACCCGAACCGGAATATTCCGATTGGGCTGCTCGGCAGTCTCGCGATCTGCACGGTCTTCTATCTGCTGGTCGCAGCGGGTGCGATTGGTTCAATCGGCGCTCAGCCGGGCGGGCCGCTTTCGACCTCTCATGACGCGCTTGCCTATGTGATGCGCGCGATCAATCATCCGCTCGCCTCCAAGCTGCTGCAGATTGCCGCTGGTGTGGCACTGCCGTCGGTGATCCTGATGATGATGTTTGGGCAGACCCGTATCGCTTTCGTGATGGCGCGTGACGGCTTGTTGCCAGCACCGCTTGCCAAGGTGCACCCGAAGTACAAAACACCCTATGTCATCACGATGGTAACGGGTGTGTTCGTCGCCTTGTTCTCTGCCGTATTCCCGGTTGGGCAGTTGGCCGATATTTCAAACTCTGGCACGCTCTATGCGTTTGCAGCGGTGACCGTTGGCGTGATGATGCTTCGGTACAAACAACCGGAACGTGAACGGCCTTTCCGCGCGCCAGCCCTTTGGGTTGTCGCGCCGCTCGCGACCGTGGGCTGCGTATTCCTGTTCTTCCAGCTGAGCTTTTACACGCTGGAATTGTTCGTGGGCTGGGCAGTCATCGGACTGTTTGTCTACTTCCTCTATAGCCGGAGCCGCAGCCATGTGGGTCGCGGTTTGACTGAGGTGCATGAGACTGATGCCGATGCGCCACCAACATCGGTGCCGCCGCTGCCGGAGCTTTAAGCGCT
>JBJOLA010000026.1:0-4522 GCA_046045815.1 Pseudomonadota bacterium | reverse complement strand
AGCCGCAGGCCTGCGTCGAGCAATTTGGGCGACTTGATAAATGTATTGCGGTGCAGCCCGCCGAGCCGCGCAAATTCGGCTTTCTCCAGCCCTGGGATCATCCTGAAAATCCGTACCTGCTCAGCATGTTTGAGCTTGGTCTGGAACCCAACCATGTTCCACAGCGTGCCCAGCGCATTATCCTGCCTCAGCTGGACAACGGCATAGGGCCAGCGCCCGGTTTTTGGATTATCGAGGCCCACCGGCTTCATCGGGCCGTAACGCAGTGTATCAATGCCCCGCTCTGCCATCACTTCAATCGGCATACAGCCATCGAAGTAAGGCGTGTTCGCTTCCCATTCCTTAAATTCGGTCTTGTCCCCCGCCAGCAGCGCCGCGTGGAAGGCGAGATACTGATCCTTATCCATCGGGCAATTGATATAATCCTTGGTCTCGCCTTTGTCCCAGCGGCTTGCCATCCACGCGACGTCGAAATCAACGGTTTCGTGGTAGGCAATCGGGGCGAGCGCATCGAAGAAGGCCAGCGCTTCCTCACCAGTTTCTGCTGCGATGGCATTTGCCAAGCCCGTCGCCGTCAACGGCCCTGTCGCGATGATCGTCGGTCCATCGGGCAGAGCGTCCACCCGTTCGCGCACGAGTTCAATATTGGGATGGCCCGCAATCGCCGCCGTCACCGCTTCTGCATAGCCGTCCCGGTCCACCGCCAAGGCCGAGCCCGCCGGCACACGGTGTGCATCAGCGCAGCGCAGGATGATTGATCCCAAATCCCGCATTTCGGCGTGGAGCAGGCCCACGGCATTGCTCTCGGCATCATCGGAACGGAAACTGTTCGAACAGACCAGTTCCGCCAGATCATCGCTCTTGTGCGCCGCTGTGCCTTCAACCCCACGCATTTCCGATAGGCGCACGCGAACGCCCGCTTCCGCCAATTGCCAGGCAGCTTCCGATCCGGCTAATCCGCCGCCGATGATATGGACTTGGTGTGTCATGCGAGAGCCGTTATGGCCTTTTGGTCGAATAGGCGAGGGGGCGTTGATGAATTTGGATAAGATGGTGCCGGGCGGCATGTGGGCGGCGGCGGCTTTGGTTGGCGCGGTGGTCGTGGGCGCAAGCTACTTGTTCGGGATGGACGCGGAGCTGCCCAATGCAACGATGCTGATCTGGAAGGGCGCGGGCGTCTGGCTGCTGGCGGTTTATGCCGGGCTGTGCGCGCGCACCAACGCGGGCTGGTTTATCGCGCTGGTGATGGCGATGGGCGCGCTCGGCGATGTGCTGGTGGAGCGCAGCCTAGCGGCAGGATCAGCGGCTTTCATCGTCGGCCATATTGCGGCAACCTATCTTTACCTGAGCAACCGCCGACCGGTGTTGACGCAAAGCCAACGCTGGCTCGCGATTGTCACCGTGCCCGCCGTGATGCTGATCAGCTGGAGCCTGACGCAGGATATGGGGGTGGTGTTTTACAGCCTGTTCCTCTCCGTCATGGCCGCCAGCGCCTGGATCAGCCGCTTCCCCCGATTCTGGACCGGCATCGGCGCGATGCTGTTCGTGGCAAGTGACCTGCTGATTTTCGCGCAAATGGGGCCAATGGCGGAGTCTGATTGGATCAGCACCGCGATCTGGGCGCTCTACTTCGCGGGGCAAGTGATGATCGTGCTGGGCGTAACGCGGACGTTGGCGCGAGAGTGAGGGGGGCAGTCGGAGACATCACTGTTGGGTGTCCCCGTGTCCAGAATTTAGAGGTCAGATAGACTTTCACCGTGACTACAAGGCACCAATCAGTATTTTCAGTCTAGTTACCATTCAGCACGTTCTCCCGGAGGCACAAGGCCCCCGGGCGAGTCCGTTGTTAGAACTGGTAACCGACGCCGATCAGGCCTTGATGGCGGATGATGCCCTGTTCGTAGTTTGAATAGCGATATTCGATCTTGCCATAGGTGCGCGCGCCGAACCAGTGGCGATAGCCTGCGCCGACGCGGATGCCGTTGAGGTTGGCCGATCCTTTCGACAGGGTCGTGCCGTCAAACTCTGATCCGGTTGACCGCAGGTTGGTGTAGCCGACGGTCGCATAAAGATCATCATTCTCACCAACATGAACACCGCCGCGCAGCGCAGCGCCGAATTCACGGCCAAAATTCACGCAAACGCGGGGATCGGCAACGGTGCTTGAGCCTGCACATTCTTTGACGGCATTATTATCGACGGAAAGTTCAGCGCCGAGAAAGATGCTGCGATCAACGTCCATCTCATAGGCGAGCGTGCCGCCGTAGCTGACACCACTGATTGACCCAGAAGCGCCCTGAACACCGATCGAATCGTAACCAAGTTGAGCTTCAACGCTTGGGCCGTTTGCAAATGCAGGTGTAGCAATGCCGAGTGCAGCAATTGCTGGAATAAAAAATTTGTTCATTGTGTGTCCCCATAACTAACATGTCTATATTATGACGACATTATCCATAGCTATTGGGAATGAAGATCGCGTTTCAGCAACGTCAATATTTTGGTAACGATGATCAGGAGCGCGCGTTCAGGGGTTAGCGTCCGAACGGATCATCTGTGCGACGGCGGCCATCATATCGCGCCCTGATTGCGCTGCAATGCGGGCTTCTGCGGCCAAGTTGAACGCGTGGATGCCGCCTGGATAGACATGGAGTTCCACGAGCACGCCGTCAGCGCAGAGGCGACGGGAATAATCGAGATTTTCGTCGAAAAAGAGATCGAGGCTGCCGGTCATGATGAAAGTTGGTGGCAAACCTGCGAGGCTTTCGGCGCGTGCGGGCGAGAACCAGCCCTTGCGCTCGTCGTTCAAGGAATAATCCCCGCGCAAGCTTTCCCAGCCGAACTGATTGCGAGACGGCGTCCAGATGAATTCTCCGGTTGTCGGGTTTTTGTAGAGGCAATCAGGCCCCCCCGTCCGGTGATCAATCATTGGGTAGATCAAGACTTGGCCCGCAAGCTTATACTCTCCGCGGTCTCGCACCATATGCGCCAGCGCTGCCGCCAGACCGCCGCCCGCGCTTTCACCCAGTACAATGATGCGGGTGGGATCGACGCCGAGTTCGGCAGCATTGGCAAAGAGCCATGCGAGGCCGGCATAGCAATCCTCTTGCGGGCCGGGAAACGGGGTTTCTGGAGCGAGCCGATAATCCACCGAGACTGCAACTGCATCATGCGCCAGCGCCATTTCTGGCATCGACATCTTGCTCATTTCCGCAGTGCCGAGGATCATTCCCCCGCCGTGAATGTGCAGGATCGCCGCGCGTGAACGGTTTTGGCTTGGCGGGTTATAGACGTAGAGGGGCACATCGGGTGCACCGTCACGTCCTATAGCGTGGACGATTTTAGGCTCGATCAGAAGTTCGGTGTCGTCTTGAGACAGTGTCATCAATTCGCCCCGCACTTCCGCGATATTTTCAAGGGTCATATCCCGCAGCGGAAACATGTCGATCATCGGGGCGACTTCGGGATCTACCAGGTGAAGAGTGGACATCGGCGTTCTCCTATCTTTGTCCGCCATCAACACGGATCATTGCCCCGGTCGTAAAGGATGAAGCGGGGCTTGCAAGCATCAATGCGGCGGTGATAATCTCAGCGGGATTGCCGGGGCGTCCGAGCGCGTTGGACTGACGTTCGCGCGCCTCCGGGGACCAGGCGTCGGCAATATCCGTCAGGAACGGTCCTGCCGAAATTGTGTTGACCCGCACCTTAGGGCCATATTCCCGGGCGAGCGAGACCGACATCGCGTTGAGTGCCGCCTTTGCCGCGCCATAAGGCACGACACCCGGCAACGCCATTAGGGCGCCGGTTGAACTGATGTTGATGATGCAGCCGCCGTTTCCATCCGCCATCCGTTTGCCGATCTGGTTGGCGAGGCGAAATGGCCCCTTGAAATTGAGGTTCATCACCGAATCGAACAGGCTTTCGGAAACCTCATCGCTGGGGCAGGCGGGGGACATGCCGGCGTTGTTGACGAGGATGTCGATGCGGCCAAACTCTGCGTAAGCGGCGGTGATCAGCGCGTCGATCTCATTCCATTTCCCGACGTGAGCGGCGTAGGCCATCGCGCGTCGCCCTAATGCGCGGACCTCGGCCGCAACAGCCTCACACCTGTCAAGTTTGCGGCTGGCTATGATCACATCCGCGCCTCGTTCGGCGAATGCCATGACCATCTGATAGCCAAGACCTCGGCTCCCGCCCGTCACGAGTGCGATTTTGCCCGTGAGATCGAAAAGGGGGTCTGGTGTCACCCAAATATCCTAAAGAAACGCCCGGAGATCGCCAACGAACCGATCAAACTGATCATGATGCAGCCAGTGCGCCGCGTTTTCATATTCAATCACTTTGGCATTTTTGAAATGCTTAGCCCGGCCATCTTTCTCTGGATTTGAGGCCCAGCTATCCGCGCCGTATAGGAGCAAAGTCGGGCAGGTAATCGCACCCCATATCCCATCAATCTCCTCCTGAGGAAAATCAAAGGGTGCCCAGACATTGAGATAATTGTCGAACTTCCAGCTCCAGGTACCAT
>JBJOLA010000011.1:0-3288 GCA_046045815.1 Pseudomonadota bacterium | reverse complement strand
CCATGATTGTCGGCAATATGAAGGATCATGAACAGGCCACTCTTGGATCCCCGGGGTTTGACGAGCTCCGCTGGCTAAAACCCGTTTATCCTGGCGATACTCTCCGGTGCGAAACAGAGCTTCTTGAGAAAACACCTTCTAGGAGCCGCCCGAATATGGGATCACTTCGGATTCGAAACACGGTATATAATCAGGATGATGTGCCCGTCATGCGTGCTATATTCATCGAGCTGATTGGGTGCAAACCCGCCAAAGAGGAAGAATGCTGAGCCATGTGTGCCCCGGAAGATGAAGCCCCACTGCAAGGCGGCCGAAACCGGCTGATCGTTCCAGCACCTGTCGGGACGATTGGACGAGGCAATGATTTTGATGAGCTTGGCTTGCTCAAACAACTTGACGCCGACACTGTGATGATGATGGGAGATAACCCTGCGCTCCCCCGTATGCCGGCAAAGCCCACATTACTCGATTTCTTTCGTTACCGTTTAAACGACATTGCGTTCCGGCACCTGTTGGCCAGCGCAAAGCGCGCAATGGATGATGGCCATGAGGAAAAGATCATTCTCGCTTGCCTCCTCCACGACATTTCGAACGGTTGCCTGATCCGCACCGATCACGGCTATTGGGGGGCGCAGATAATCGCGCCTTATGTCGAAGAGGAGGTCGCTTGGGCGGTGCAATATCACCAACCGCTCCGCTATTTTGCAGATGAGAGTGTCGGCTACGAATATCCCGAGAGCTATCACCGCTTCTTCGGAGCGGACTATGTGCCGCCCGATTATATTCGTCGCGATGCCGAAGCTGCTCGCGCGCACCGTTGGTATATGTCGGCGCGGTTGGTTACGCTCAATGACATTTATTTCTTCGATGAAAGCAACGGCGACGTTGATCCCGAAATCTTCACGGACATCATCGGCAGGCATTTTCGCCAGCCAGCAGAAGGGCTTGGCTTCGATGGCTCCCCCACTGCGCATATGTGGCGCACGATGATCTGGCCGAACAACTTTCTGTAGGGCTTGCGTCGCGCCGCCCTTTATACAATTGAAGGGGGGCGTGAGGGAGAGTAAAATGTCCGACCAAGACCTGTTTCCAGTTCCAGCCGAATGGGCCAAGAAATCGAAGGTCAACGCTGCGAAATATCAGCAGCTTTACGGTCGCGCACTTGGCGATCCTGGGAGTTTCTGGCTGGAACAGGCCCGTCGACTAGATTGGATCAAGCGACCCGAAATTGCCGGCGATTGGTCATTCAACGAAGCTGATTTCCGTATCCAGTGGTTCGCGGACGGGAAGCTGAACGCATCGGCCAATTGCATCGACCGCCATTTGAAGGACCGCGGTGATCAGGTTGCGATTATTTGGGAACCGGATGATCCAAAGGATGAGCCAAAACGCTTTACTTACAAACAGTTGCACGCCGAGGTGGGCAAGTTTGCGAACGTCCTGAAAGCGCAAGGTGTTGAAAAAGGTGATCGGGTAACGATCTATATGCCGATGATACCGGAGGCCGCATTTGCGTTGCTCGCGTGTGCGCGGATCGGGGCGATCCATTCTGTGATCTTCGGAGGCTTCTCGCCAGATAGTATTGCCGGGCGCATCCAGGATTGTGACAGCAGTGTGGTCGTAACCGCCGACGAAGGACGACGGGGCGGCAAGCCAGTTATCCTAAAAGCAAATGTCGATGCTGCCGCAGCACTCTGCCCCAGTCTCAAAACGGTGATCGTGGTAAAAGCAACCGGCGGCGCGGTGGCGATGAAAGCTGGCCGAGACGTCTGGTATCATGAAGCCGCTGCAATGGTGGACGCCAACTGCCCGCCCGAGGCGATGGGTGCGGAAGATCCACTCTTCATTCTCTATACCTCAGGGTCAACAGGCAAACCGAAGGGTGTGCTCCATTCAACCGGCGGCTATCTGTTGTGGGCAAGCCTGACGCATGAACTGTGTTTTGACTATCGGCCGGGCAATGTGTGGTGGTGCGCCGCTGACATCGGCTGGGTGACAGGCCACAGTTACATCCTTTACGGCCCGCTCGCGAACGGCGCGACAACACTCATGTACGAGGGCGTGCCTAATTGGCCAACGGCGAGCCGGATCTGGGAGGTTTGCGATCGTCACAAGGTCCATACCGTGTTCACCGCGCCAACCGTGCTGCGGTCCCTGATGCGCGAAGGTGATGAGCCGGTTAAAAGAACCTCGCGTAAATCGCTGAAACTACTGGGCACGGTTGGTGAGCCGATTAACCCAGAAGCCTGGCGCTGGTATCACAGTGTCGTGGGCGAAGGCCGTTGCCCCATCATCGACACATGGTGGCAAACCGAAACCGGCGGCGCGATGATTTCCCCGCTGCCGGGAGCAACCGACCTCAAGCCGGGGAGCGCGACTAAACCGTTGCCCGGCGTCGATCTCCAGCTAGTCGATGCGGAGGGTGAAATTCTCCACGGTGCCGCGAGCGGAAACCTGTGCATCACCCGCAGCTGGCCCGGACAAATGCGAACAGTTTGGGGCGATCACGCCCGCTTCTTCGAAACCTATTTCACAACCTACCCCGGAAAATATTTCACCGGAGACGGATGCCGCCGCGACGAGGATGGCTATTATTGGATCACCGGTCGGGTGGATGATGTCATCAACGTCAGCGGCCACCGGATGGGCACAGCGGAGGTTGAAAGCGCACTCGTACTCCACGCGAAGGTGGCCGAAGCCGCCGTCGTCGGCATGCCGCATGAGATCAAAGGTCAGGGCATCTACGCCTATGTGACCCTCAACACAGGCGAAGAAACGAGCGACGATCTCCGTGCCGAACTTGTCAAATGGGTGCGCACTGAAATCGGCCCTATCGCGACTCCGGATGCGATCCAATTCACCCCTGCCCTACCCAAAACCCGCAGCGGCAAAATCATGCGCCGTATTCTGCGCAAAATCGCAGAGGGCGATGTGTCGAGCCTTGGGGATACGAGTACGCTGGCTGACCCCAGCGTGGTGGATGATCTGGTGGCGAACCGGGTGCGGGGTTAGATTGGATTTACCCGCTCACCCGAACAAAGGCGAGGGGCGAGCAGATCAACCTTGGCTTTCTGTCCCGGAAATCATTCTCTGAACTTCCTCAATGGAGTAGTGATCCTTGCGGCGGTGTCTTCAATCCAAATTTGCTCAACCAGTCTCGCGATGGGTTATACCAAGTTTCAATGACCGTGACTCACGCATTTATCGTCATTCCCGCGAAGGCGGGAACCCATACGTGGCAAAGGTTGACGTATTTCTGTGCCTTCTGGCACAAATATGCGAATGGTT
>JBJOLA010000360.1:0-25694 GCA_046045815.1 Pseudomonadota bacterium | reverse complement strand
GAATATCCGCCGACGCTGCCGATGCTGTTCGGGTCCATAGCATCGAAATCGAGCCGCGCGTAAAGGACACGAAGTCTGTCCTCAGTGATCAGGATTCCATTGAACTTGACGCGCTGATTGATCAGGTCAAACCCTGCGCTTGCATAGAGGTTTTTGGATTGCCGCCGGATCAACGGGTAGCGTGCCGAAAGCCCCGCAACCAAGGTTTGTGATCGAAGGTTGATCCCCGGGCCCAGGCTCGGGTGGGTCCAAGCATAAGTGAAGTCGCCCGAAATCGTCAGCCCTTCACGACCGACACGGACATCTTCGCCCAGTTGCAGCACCTGCTGTTCGTTAAAATCAGACGTTGAGAAGCCGCCGATCGTGGTCCGATCACCCGAACCAAACAGGCCGTTAAAGTGCGCCTGCAGCAATCCGCCAAACCGACCGACGTCCCGCGATCCATAGTCTTGGATATTGGCTTCAACTTCAATCGGCGTGTGGATCACCTGAACTTCACCGATGACTTCGCCGGGGATGGTTCCGGCGGGCCGAAGCGTCAGACGGACGTCATAGCCGGGTATATCGCGCGCCAGCAGCAGATAGCGCTCAGCGTCGACGATGTTGAAAACGGGCTGGTCCTTGATCGCGCCTAAATAGCTGGAGATCAGGCCTTCAGCTTTTCCGGCATTTCCGCGCACCTGAAAGTCCACGAGCTTCGCCACGAGCACGTCGAACGAAACCGTGCCATTGTCGATACGCTGGGGAGGGACCTGCACAGCGGCGAGATAACCTGCACGCCGCAAAATAGTCGCCGCTTCATCGCGAATGTCGCAAACCGTTGAAATCGGAATGTTCTGGCCAATCCAGCGCGCATAGGAGGGCCGCAATATATCACCAGAAATGCCGCCCAAACTGCGGAAATCAACCGTTTGCAGCGTAACCTTTACATCTCTGAATTGATCATCAGCGAGAGGGCAGGGCGCGCGTTCAACTTCTCCCTCGACAGTGATTTTCTGGCCCGTAGAAGACGGCAGTGGTGATGTGGGTATCCGGTTTACTTCTTCGCGCGTCGGCAAACTCGCGGCGGTTTGTGCAAGCGCTGGCGCACCAACAAGCAACGATCCGGCTGAAGCCCCAATCAAAGCAAATAAATTACGCGTTCCGCCCATTCCATCCCCGTCGATCTGGCGCGAGGCCAAAAATATCTATGCCGACACGTCATGCGCACAGCATCAATAGTTCCAGCGAGCCAATCCTCTTTCGAGGTTTTGGTCGCAAAGCGATCCGGAGGACGTCAGCTACGGACTATGTTGCCCTGTTGCTAACACTTTGATTAGTACCACCGCTATAACGTTAAAACAAGCGGGCAGCGCGGCATGGCCGCTTAGCCGGAAGGGCCTTCCTCCACGGCGGGCACGGCGACTGCTTCGACCAGCAAATCAAGCTGCGCGTTGCAGCCCGACTTGATCAGAGCAGATGCCGTGCTTTCGATTCCTTGTGGATTGAGGCCGAGCAACACAAAGCGCAAGCTGACCGGCACAGCCAGACCATCACCGGAAACTTTGAACTGCCCATTGTTCGAAATAGGAAGTTCCGCCGATGGCCAAGCACGGGTGGATAACATGGGCCGGAACGCCACTGGAACTGACTTTCCGTCTGATATACGCGTGATTGTTATGCTAGACGCAGCTTCCTTGCTCGGCATCCAAATCGACACCGCCTCGGTACCTGCGACACACACAGTGCCTGACTTGGTCGCGTCGATAAGCCAAACGCTTGGTGGTCTGGCAACAGCCGAGGCACCAACCGTCCGCACGGCTCCAGTCCTTACCTGACGGGTGCCAGTGTTTCTCAACATAGAGCCAATTGCTGAATTGGTCGTTGTGCTTGCGGTCGTCGAAAAAATGCCAGGCCCTTTGAAAACACGTGTCCCGCGACCATCAAGGATCGTCAGCACGTCGAGCTTCCCAAGCGTCACGCGGCTGTTGTCGGGTAGCGATTTTCCAGGCGGATAAGCCTTTGCGGAAGGACCAACTGATTTGACGACGATGGTCTCAGCCAAAGCGCTGCCGCTGCCAACAAGAGCGAGCGCCAAGAGTGCAGGGGTGAGTGTTGTGCTAGTCCAGGACAAAATAGCCTCCTTCTTCTTGATGGCTCAATCGGTAAACAAAGTTGCTCAACGCGGCATCATTGGGGTTGGTAGCGGACTCCTTGGTCAGCGCTGTGATCGCTGACACATCCCCCTTTATTGCTGCATTTGCAAGTGATTGGAAATGGGTGCGTGCCTCCGCTGGCATATCTGGAACCGGCTCCAGCACGTCAATCGGCGTTGCACGACCGCGTAATACAACCCGTCCCAGCGGGCGAAACCAGTCCAACCCGGAAAGTTCGGCGGCTTCGCGGCTGACAAGCACGTTTGATTTGGTTTGCTTGTTTGCAGACTCAAGGCGCGATGCTGTGTTCATACTGTCGCCCAGCGCTGTGTACTGAATACGACCTTCGCCGCCGAAATTGCCGACAATCGCCTCGCCGTGGTGCAGGCCCACACGCGTTTTGCCAATTGCCGGAACACCGTCTGGCACCGATTTCCGAAATGTTTCGCCTGCTTGATACATTGCCCAAGCCGCCCTGGCTGCACGCTCGCCATCATCCGGACGGCTGATAGGTGCACCCCAGAATGCCACGACTGCGTCTCCGACAAATTTGTCGATGGTTCCGCCATGTTCAAGCACGACGTTGCTCAGCGCTTCAAGGTAGCGGTTGAGCAAGGTTGCAACCATTTCCGGCTGGATCGCGTGCGAAAGTTTCGTGAACCCTTCGAGGTCGGTGAACACGGCGAAAATATCACGCTTCTCCCCGTGCAGCGCGAGGCTATCGGGGTCGCGCAGGATTTGCGCCGCAATGTCCCTTGGCAAATATTTTCCAAGGGCGCTTTGAGCAAATTTGCGCTGTTCAGACCCAACTGCACGGGCAGCGGTGCCGGCGGCTGTGAAAGACAGCACCCAGCCCAGCCCGAGGCCGAACGCTGGCAAGCCTTGCGTGTCAAACCCGCGTATTTGCAGTTGAAAGGGTATGATGACCAACACCACCAATTGCGCCAAAATGAGGAGTCCCATTGCAAGAGGCCGCGCATTCGACAGGGCTGTAAAAGATGCTGCGGCGACGAACAGGATGGCAGCACACCACTTTGCCCAGTTGGGGATAGGCGACGGCATGCGCCCATCAAGCTGTTGTGCCAGCATGTGCGCGAAAATCTCAATGCCCCAGGTCGGCTTGCCCGTCACCTTATTCACAGGCGTTTCAAAAATGTCGATGTCTTCGATATGGCCGCCGATGAGAACAAATTTTCCTTCGATCTGCTTTCGAAACAATGCGGTCGCTTCAGGGCTTTGGAAAAGTGCATCCTCAGCGAAGCTATCGATCGGTATCGCAGCAAAAACCGGACGTTCCGTGAAGGCGGGCAGGCGGTATTGCACGCTGCCTTCATAGTTACGGAAAGCAGCCCCGTGTGCTTCATCCAGGGCAAAGGGCAGACGATCTGGGTCGCCGCCGTGAAGTTTCGGCCAACTGCGCAAAACATTGTCGTCGTCGGCTTCAATCACAATGCTGGCTGGCTTTACGTTGCCGGGCGCGATTTTTTTCTGGAATGAATCGAGAAACTCTTGCTGCCAAAGCATGATTTTGTCTTCGGCAGTTGCCGTCGACGCATAGGCGAGGCGCGTTGGCGTTTTTAGGCTTTTGAACGCAGCAATGATCAGCGGATCCTCGGGCTGCGGCTGGTCAATCAAAATATCGATGCCGATAGCTTTGGGGTGGAAGCTGTCGATACGCTTAAGAGCCTTGGCCAGGATTGCTCGATCAAGCGGAGATCGTTTTCCCGTCGCTGCCAAAGTTTCGTCCGTATAAACAACTTGGACGATGCGATCATCCTGATCCACTTGTGGCGCAGCAACTACCTGCCGCCAATCGTATAGCGCGCGTTCGGCTTCGATTGCCAACGGTGCTTGCCAGCTGAACCGCGCAATCCAAAGTGCGGCAATCAAGAACAAGACTGTGAATAGCAATCTTCCCAGGCCAAGCTGGCGCAGGCTACCAATTGTGCGCCTCGAAACTGCTAGACCAAGCCGTTCCGAACCGCTGCCGATGTCATTCATGATCGTGGATTTGGGAGAACTCAATGCGCGGCTAACAATGATTTTGCACCGTCGCCGATGATTGCAAACCCTGACCAATAATAAGGGTGAGATGTCATTGGATCATCCATCAGCGCGATTTGAGCCTTGGCGAGCGCCTGACCTATCGAAGCCCCCGCGTCAGCTTGAAAAAAGCCCGCTAGCAGATGTTCAGTTGCCTGAAAATCATCAGGAACAGGCCAATGGCTTGCCAGCACTGATCGCCCTCCGGCACCAATGAATGCGCGGACCAGACCGTCGAGAGCGCTGCCACCCCCAGTCGTTACACCTGCTTCGCGCGTAGCGGCAACGCTTGCACGGCCAGCCGTGTCACAAGCGGAAAGGATCACCAAGTCTGCGTCAATCTTGAGCTCATAAATTTCGCGGAATGTTAGCAGCCCGTCTGAGTCGCGCGGGCCAAAGGACGTCAGTAGCGCGGGGCGGGCAGGGCATTCGGGTCGGGGCGCAGTGACGAGACCGTGGGTCGCAAACTGGAGGATACGATAGTCTCTCAGGTCGGTCCGTTCCATGATTCCGGTGTCAGAAAAATCGGCGCCAGTCACGATTTTGGATTGGCCGATACCCACAGCTGACTGCGCAACGCGCAACTCCGCGTCTGAGATTGGCTTGTTCCACTCACTCATCGGCCATGAGCAATCGAGTGCCCCGCCGCCTGACATTGATCTCGTCGCAGCGACTCGCGTTGTAACGCTGACGGGTGCGTTATTGCCAAAGCCGAGAAATTGCTTCTGGGCGGCTGATGCGGGCGTATTTCGTGCTTCCCGGAATGAGCGTGCCGAAACAGATGTGCTGATCGCGCGGTTCCTGCCCAACCAATCTATGCCGGTCAGGTTGAATTCGTCGGCATCAGGTTTTGCGATACGGGCAGCATAAGCGTCGACGCCTGACTGGCTGGCGATCAGTAGATTGACGGGCAGTCTCAGCATCGCGCCGTCGGGTTCAAAGATCAGGTGTGTGGCGGCGGAAGCCCGGCTCGCCACCGGGTTGAAAAGCGCGACATAAAGCTGACGTGCAAGGGGCACATCGAACGCATAGGTGTTTACCTGGCCCCCTTCATTTTTCGATATCGTATCGCGGATGCCATCCACGGCAGCGTCAAGCTGGCTGACGGAAAGCGGTACCTTGTAGCCAGTGGCGCCGGACTGATCGACAAAGATTGCATAGACCGAACGGCCCAACGCACTCAATTTGTAGTAGGCCTCCCCAGGCTTTAGCACCGCTTTCAAATCTTGCAGACCAATGGCTTGGATCGCAATCGCCCGATACTGCGGAAATGCCCCGAGGCTTGCCTCAGTGGCCACTTGTTCCTTTTCCAGTGAATCAATATCGAGTCGGACGGCGGCGATTGCTCGCGCCACATCCGCATTTTTTTCCGTGATTGCCGCGAGATTGGCAAGCTCGATGCGGCTTCGCTCAATATCGCGCTCTAAGGTGCGTGCTTGGCGGAACAGCCGTGTCGCCTCTGAATTGCCCTCGCTCAGCTCGCGCGCGAGGATTGCCTGGGTATCGGCAACACCGGGGCGCACAAGCGTTTGACTGGCGAGGAACATGTCATCAACCAATGCCGGATTGGTCTTGATCTGTTCAGACAGCAACGCAAAATAGGGGCTGAGTAGATTTCCCAAACCCGTTGTTGATGAATGGCTACCCGCAGCGCTTTGCACGACAGTTCGATATATATCCATTGCCTCAGCGGACCTGCCATGCCGTGCCAGCAGTGCCGCTAGACGTGCGCGCGCGCCATTTAGTGCGACGGTTTGGGGATAGCGGGTTTCGAGCAGCGCCAATGCGTCACGCATCCGCGCTTCGGCGCCAGTGATGTCACCCTGATCCTCAAGAGCCAGCGCAAGTTCCGCCATAATTTGTGATCGCAGCCGGATGACAGAAATCACTCTGCCATCGCGCACTTCCAGCACATCCGTGAACGATTTTTCAAGGGCAGCACGACCTTCGGCTGGCTTGCCACTCAAACGAAGCAGCGTTCCCCGCAATTGCAACGCCTGACCATCAAGAAAAATCGCCCGCTCTTCGGGCGTTAACGCCGCAGATTCAGTCGCACCCATCCTCTGGCCAACGGGCAGACCCGCGTTTATCTCAGCCGCGACTTGCGCCCCGATTTCGATTGCACTGTTGGGCAAATGTTGCGTGCGGGGAATTGCTGCCACCGGTACATCCAGCCTCGCAAGAGCGGCGCCATATTGCTGCTGGTTTAGCAGATGCATTGCCTCAAAATTGCGCCGCAGGCGTGTTTGAATGCGGTCAACCGTTGGCACCTTGCGCGCTTCAGCAAACAGGGCCTCGGCTTCGGCAAATTCTCCGAGATTGGATTTTTGGAGCGCGCGGTTGACGAGATATTCTCCCAATCGCGCTTCACCCTTGGCACTGCCATCCGTGCGCTGCTGCAATGTATCAAAGAACTCCGCAGCCTCAGCATAGTTGCCACTATTGTTGCGGCGATATCCTTCCGCTAGCGCTTGATCAGGGTCCAGAGATCCGGCTTGGACACGGGCAAAAGCAACAGGATCATCAACCGATGTCGTCGCAACAGTCACTTTCCCAGGAACATTGCGGTCTGCCATGATCGTGCGCAAGCCCAGCTTAAGCGCGCTGTCATATCCGGATAATCCTTCGGCAACCCACACTGTATTGCCCTGCGCACGGACAAGAACATTGTAGCCAACTTGCGCATCGTTCAGGCTACATTGCAGGGCATCAACGCCGGTCAGGCCGTCAAACGAGACCTTTGTCTCGGGGGACACGCACGTCGCTTGAGACTTGCGTATATCATTCAGTCGCTGCTTTACATCAGCAGATGTGCCCCGAAGCGCATATAGTTTGCCAATGGGGCGAGAAGCGTCTCGGCAAACAATTGACCAAGCGCGATCAAAGATAGTTTTAATCGCATCATCGCGTGAACGTGTCTGTACCTGACACAACACGCCACCGCCGCTGCCAAGGCGAAAGCTATCTGCGAGGCTCGGTCGTTGAAACTGCGCGTGCGCAGATGTGGTCGCCGCAAGCAGCGTGAAACCGACGAATATGCCTCTGGTCATGCGCATGTGTCATCTCCCCCGCTCTATCGCGGCTAGGATCACGGTGCTCCATGTATCCCAGTAAAACCGATTTGCGCCCGAGAATCGTCGAGTAGCATGTTCAATAGCGCAAATTTGCTCAGAGCAAAACTATTGTCCGTGCCTCGCGAATAAGCGAGGGGGAGCGAGCGGCATGTGTGCTAAATCACAACTGCACAGAAGAGGGGCAAATGCGATGAAAAATGTCGAGATCAAATCTGGAACGGCGCGCATATTGAGCGCCAGTTTGGTGGGGACCGCAATCGAATTTTACGATTTCTACATTTATGCGACCGCCGCTTCGCTTGTGTTCGGAACGCTGTTTTTCCCAATGGCATCTCCACCAGCACAACTGCTTTCCGCATATGCAACTTTTGGAATTGCGTTTTTTGCTCGGCCCGTCGGTGCCTTCGCGTTTGGACATTTTGGGGATCGCATCGGTCGCAAATCGACGTTGGTCGCGTCGCTACTTTTGATGGGAGGATCGACGCTGCTGATCGCGTTTCTGCCGACGTATGCGATGGTCGGTTGGCTCGCACCTGCACTGTTGTGCCTGCTCCGGTTTGGCCAGGGTTTTGGACTGGGCGGCGAATGGGGTGGAGCGGCCTTGCTCGCGGTAGAAAATGCCCCACCGGGATGGCAGGCGCGCTTTGGCATGTTCCCCCAACTTGGGGCCCCAGTCGGGTTCGTTCTTGCCAACGGACTATTTCTTATCCTCGGATTGTGGCTGTCACCCGAGGATTTTTTGGCATGGGGTTGGCGCATCCCCTTCCTGTTGAGTGCAATCCTTGTGATCGTGGGCCTCTGGATCAGGCTTCGGCTAACCGAAACGCCAGCATTCGCGACAATGATCACGGCAAATAAGCCGATTGCGGTGCCGCTGGTGGACGCATTCAGGCGCTATCCAAGGCAAATTGTCGGAGGCACATTCGCTGCCGTCGCTTGCTTTGCCTTTTTCTATATCGCAACCGCGTTTGCGCTCGGTTACGGAACCAAAAACCTCCATATTCCGCGCGAGACGTTCCTTGAGATGCAGATATTTGCAATAACGCTTCTGGCTGTGGGCATCCTCTGTTCTGGCTATTTGGGGGACAAGCTCGATCCGCGCCGGGTGCTGATGGCGGGCTGCGCGTTAGGGATTCCGACAGGCTTGATGCTGGCACCAATGCTGGAGAGCGCGAACGTGGAAATGATAACGGCTTTCCTGGCGTTGTCGCTCTTTGTGATGGGCCTGCTTTACGGTCCACTTGGATCGTGGCTTCCAAGTCTGTTCCCTACCGAGGTGCGTTACACGGGGGTTTCGATTGCGTTCAACATGGGGGGCATTTTCGGCGGTGCTGTGACGCCGTTTGCAGCACAAGCTTTGGCCGACCGAGGCGGATTGCCTTGGGTGGGCATCTATCTGTCGGGTGCGGCTGCGGTCAGCTTGGTGGCTTTGTTGACGCTCAGGCCGAAGGTCAATCTGTAACGACTATTTTTCGTCGCGTGGGGTCACCGCGATCCCGTCCTGTCCGAGTTTGACGTCCAAATTCACACCGCCAATATTGGTATTGAGCGTGACGCTATTGTCATTACCAATCTCAATTCCAGAATTGCCAAAATCGAACGGCAGGTCGACGGGAGGCTTTTCCTTGGGTTTGGAAACAGGGCGGACAAGTGCGGCCCCCTTGATCGCCTGCCCCATGAAGTCGCGCCAGATTCGGGCGGGTAGTCCGCCACCGAATACACCCTTCAGTGGCGAATTATCATCATTGCCGATCCAGACTCCCACCACGAGGTCACCCGCAAAACCCACGAACAGGGCATCTCGATTTGCTTGGCTGGTTCCGGTTTTGCCGTAAGCTTTAATCCGCAGCGACGCGGACTGGCCCGTGCCGTGCGTCACAACACTCGAGAGCATATCCATCATCTGCACATGAGTGATATCGGCAAAGTGCCGTTTTCCCGACAATATAGAGCCAAGAAAGCCGGGTTCGTCCTCGGGCATCGCATGCGGTGTGATTGGCCAGTTGTTACTGGCGACACCAGCGAACGCGCTGGTTAGTTCGAGTAAGGTGACGCCGGATGATCCGAGCGCGAGCGTGGGATCTGCGTTGAGCGGGCTCTTGATACCCAGATCACGCGCCGCCCGTATGATCGCCTTATCGCCCAATAATTTATAGAGCCGGACAGCGGCAACATTGCTGGAACGCGCAAATGCTTGTCGCAAAGTGATCTTTCCGTGGTAACGCTCATGGCTGTTTTTGGGTTGGTAGGTACCGTCAGTGATCGGACTATCATCAATCAGGCTATCAGGCGTCATTCCGCTCCGCAGTGCCGCAAGGTAAACGAACAGCTTGAAAGTCGAACCGGGTTGACGACGGGCTTGCGTCGCACGGTTGAACGAGGATTTATCATAATTTCGGCCGCCCAGCATCGCGACTACTTCGCCATTTTGCCGCATTGCAACCAGCGCGACTTGAGCACTGTCCAGCGGGGCTTGATTGATCACGGATCGGGCGATGCGCTGCAAACGCGCATCAAGCGTGGTCGTGATCTTTTGCTCGCCGTAGGTGGCGTCGGCAACCTCGCGGGCCTGCGGTAGCGCCCAGTCGGCAAAATAGGTGCCGGTTGGCAAGGCGTTCGACGTTCGGACATCCAGACTTGCCGGCTCGGTTGATTGCGCCCTGGCGGAAGTGATGAAGCCCGCGTCAGCCATTGCGTTGATGACCATCTTTGCCCGCTTACGTGCCGCAATCGGATTATGCGTCGGGGCGAGTCGGGACGGGGCCTGCACCAGCCCAGCCAGTAAGGCTGACTGGGGCAAGGTTAGTCGCTCAGGTTGACGGAAAAAGTAATGAAGGGATGCTGCGCGCAGCCCGTACACATTGTCCCCAAAATACACGTTTGAAAGATAACGCTCAAGGATTTGATCCTTTGTTAGCCAGCCTTCGAGCCAGAAAGCGATCAACATCTCCCGCGCTTTGCGTGTCATGCTGCGTTCGGGGGTAAGGAAGGTGATCTTCGCGAGTTGCTGCGTGATCGTACTGCCGCCTTGCTTGCCGCCGCCACGTACATTGTTCCAGGCGGCCCGCGCCAAGCCGCGCGGATCAACGCCCCAATGCGCGTAAAAGCGCCGGTCCTCTATAGCTAGGAAGGCATTTTTGACATGCGCAGGCAGCAGTGCCGCTTTCACTGGCTGATCGATAACAGCACCGTTTCGGGCTATCGGCTGGCCGTCCGCTGCGAGTAGCATCAGACGCGGTGGGGAAATTGGTTCCAGGGACTTGGACAGGGGGGCGGTGATCGCAAGCCAAGCGAATAATATGACACCGATCAGAAAGGCCGCAGCAAGCCCGCGCTTCATCCAATACCAACGGCGACCCCAATCTGACCGTTCTGGTTGTGTTGAGGGCAATAACGGTGGCGCAACCGGATCGTCCAAAGTGGGGTAGTTGGGCACGGTTTGCGCTGTTGATTTGGTAAAGTCCCCGAAATCACCAGGAGCGCCGTGGGGCAAGGGATCAAGGCCAAAGGGCAAATCGGACATATCGCAAGTGTGTTACACGACTATAACGGTGGGAGCGAGAGCAAAATCAACCGGGCTTGCGATGTTCGCCTTTCACCCAGCGGACGGTGCCGCTTGAGGCGCGCATGACGACGCTCTCGGTGGTCATCGTGCCGCCGCGCAGGCGCTTGACGCCGTCGAGCAGAGAGCCATCAGTCACACCCGTTGCAGCGAAGATGCAATCACCCTTGGCGAGCTCATTGAGGTCATAAACATAATCGAGATCGGTGATGCCCCATTTGCGCGCACGGCCCCGTTCATCGTCATTGCGGAACAGCAGGCGCCCCTTGAACTGTCCACCAACGCAGCGCAGCGCCGCTGCCGCGAGCACGCCTTCAGGCGCGCCACCGCTGCCCATATACATGTCGATAGTCGTGTCTGGGTTCGTAACGGCGATGACACCTGCCACGTCGCCGTCTGGAATGAGCATGATGCCACAGCCAATGCCGCGGAGCTCGGCGATCAACTTTTCGTGGCGTGGACGGTCCAACACGCAGACGATGATTTCATTGGGTTGAACACCCTTCGCCGCCGCAACCGCTGCCACATTCTCGGTGGGCGTTTTATTAAGATCGATGATGCCGTCCGGATATCCGGGGCCAACTGCCAATTTGTCCATATAGACGTCCGGCGCATTCAAAAGATTTCCTGCCTCTGCAACAGCAAGGACAGCGAGCGCGTTCGGCCCTGCCTTCGCGGTGATCGTCGTCCCTTCGAGCGGGTCAAGCGCAATATCAATCTTGGGGCCGGTTCCCTGCGCGCTGCCAACCTTTTCGCCGATGTAGAGCATTGGTGCTTCATCTCGCTCGCCTTCACCGATGACAACTGTGCCATCCATTGCCAGTTCGTTGAGGGCGGCGCGCATCGCTTCGACAGCCGCAGCATCAGCCGCCTTTTCGTCACCGCGACCGATCAACGTAGAGGCGGCAATCGCAGCTGCTTCGGTGACACGCACCATTTCCATAACGAGGACGCGATCAAGCGTTGCGCTGGCAGTGACCATGAATTGGGAATCCTTGTGTGCTGAATGACGAGGGTGCCGATAGGCGAGGCGTGTTACAATGTCGATAACATCGACTAGACGGTCGACAGGACTTCAAGAACATTCGTCAACAGAAAATGATAGTCGGCGTCGTTTGCAAAGCTGTGTGATGCGCTATCGATGGTTTGGACCGTGCAATTTGGGCGAGATCGCACCATAGCAAACACCGGCGAGCGAAATTCGCTAACGAAGGCTTGCGCAGTCCCATCTCGGCTCGCCAACAGAATTGAAATAGGGCCGTTGAACCTTTGCATTCCCTGCGCCACTTGGTTGGCGAGTGGGGACGGTGCTTGAGGTTTCGCGATCCTCATAAGCCCGCTTGCCAGCTTTTTCATGCTGGTAGCCCCGGTGAGAAGTCCGAACCACGCCTTGGGATCAACGATCCGCTCGAGATATCTCGCCCTGATTGCGGCGACCGGCGGCAAATCATCTTGAGGTTCGATCACCCAAGGGTTTGCGAGAATGAGCGCCTCCGCTCCGGGAACCGCATGTAGTGCCAGTGCTGATGCTGCGTCACAATTGCCAAACGCAACGATGTGTCTCATCTGCGGGCATGCCGCGCGAAAGGCCTCAATTGCTGCGGCAATATCCGGCCCACTGGAGGGAAAACCGCAATTTGCCCCTTCACTTTCGCCAATTCCGCGCCGGTCAAATCGGAACACGGGATATGCCGCCGCCGCCACGTCTTTCGCGAGCTTGGCCATGCCGCGGTGCGCCCCGATGCGGATTTCATTGCCGCCGGAGACAATCAACAGGCCAGTTGTGCCAAGTGCTTCATCGACAGTGGCCGCGAGCACTGCGCCTTCGCAGTTGAAGTTCAATAACCGGCGCAAATGCGTGTCCAATCGACCAGGTCTGACGCTATCGCCGTTGCCAGTGTTGCATCTTCGCCCGGTTCTGCGCGTCGCCAAAGCGGGGCTCCGGCAAGCTTGATGTCCGCCGCCATGACGTCAGTCTCAAGCCGGGCGATGCGCAGGTGGCGCACCTGCGCGGGGGCAGCACCCTCCAAATCTGCCAAAAAGGCATCACTGAGCCTGTGGCCCGCGTAAAGATCAGTTTCTCCGGCCAATTGAGTACGACGAAGGTCCCTGACGATCCTTGTCCCGGTTTCTGGCGCAAATCGCCAAACCCCTTTCGCGGGACCGGCGTCATCGAGGAGAGACCCACCGCGGATAGACGCAATCATCGTCGGCTGGATCTCTGTGATGGCAGCCGCAGCAGCGGCGCGCCAATCGGCCAAACGAGCCTCTGATATATCGACAAGGCTCTCGCCCATCCCCGGAAGTTCACAGAAGGTCACACCTAAACGCATCTCATTCAAGCGGCGCGAAACCTCGGAAAGGAGCCGTTTGGTGCGGTTGTATTCCTCAAATAACGGTTCAAATACAATGACTTGAAGATCATAGTTAATGCCATGTCTTACAAGTGAGGGGGTTGCCTTCACATGCCTACTTTGCGCTGCGCGAATTGGACAAGACCTCCGAAGGTTTCGAGCAGTTCGCCGTCCACCTCATCATCATCAATTGTGATGCCAAGCCGATCTTCCAGCTCCGTCAATAATCCCGCGACGGCCATCGAATCGAGTTCGGGAAGTGAACCGAAAAGGCCTGTATCGTCTGAAAAAGTCGCGGTGCGTTCGCGGCTGACGCCAAGCACATCACTCAACACCAATCGCACACAATTCTCAATCATTTCGGCGTTTGTCTTCACCCAAATCTTCCCTGAACCCCTCGATACGCCCCGTTAATCGTCGCGCGGCTTGCGGACAAGCCTTGAAATGCGGGCGCGCGCTGCGCCGAGTAGTCCGTTGAACGTGACGGGGTTGAATGCTCGGACGGTATCGAGCGGTGCGCTCGAGTCCATCCAGTCGGCTTTGTAGGTATCATTCCCCGTGCCGAAATCGATTGTATGCACATGATCAACGTCAATCACGCGCCGGAACAATGCCTCGCTCAGGATCGTTCCGGGGGATAGGTCTTTGACAGATTCACGGTGCGCCAGCTTATGGATATAGGCCACGCCTTGATCAACCGTCCAGAATTGTGCAGCAACCGTCTCGCCATCGATCTTGCATAGTCCTAAGCGCAGATTTTCAGCCTTTGCTTCGCTTTTTGCCCAATCGCGGAGGAATTCCGGAGATCCTTCTTCGGGTTTCCAGCTGTCAGCATACACCTCTTCATAAGCCGCCCAGGATTCGTCATCAAAATCGGTCAGAATTGAGACTTCGAACGCAGCCTTCCCCAGCTTGCGCTTGAATGTGCTGCGCAATTGGCCGGGGCGTGCTGCCCAATATTCATCAAAGGACATGCCCGCGACATTCGCCGTCCAGCTGGTGGACGTTTGGTCGACTTCAGTGGCCCAGCCTGCTTTTTGGAAAGCACGTGAAAGCAAATCTGATGTGCCGTCTTCGCGCGGAACGGGACCGAGAGTAATGCCCGAAATACGAGGATGCGCGGTCCTCAATCGCTTGGCGACCGCGGTAAGCATCGCTGATTTACGAACTTCATCAGGGTCACCTGCAAAAACCGGACGAAAAGCGAGCGTGTACCAATTGGAAAGCGCGCTGACATCACCATTGTGGCGGGCCAAAAACAGCCATGCGAGGCAACCCTCGGAAGCCGCGCGCGCCACAATTGGCGCCATTGTCTCCGAATCATGTGCTTCGACACGGCGGAACCATTCGCGCCGATTGAAAGGGATTGATTGCTCGGCATTTTCAAGTTTGCCGGTGGGGTCGACGCCAGGAGCATCGATATCGGTCAGCAATTCTCCCTTAACCCACAACATGCTAAGCGCCTTTTTTTAACTTCACACGCCAAGGTTTAAATTTGTCTGATCTCGATCCTACACCCAGACCCATAGATCATCTAGTGACTTTTGGCTTACCAGATCGGTCGGCCTTAATCACCCGCGATGTGGTGTTCAACTATGGGGAAATAGATCGCGCCGTTGGTCGGTTGGCTGCGGGATTGCGTCACGCTGGTTTAGAGTTGGGGGACAGGGTGGCATCGTGGCTGCCGAAAACCGCTGAATCCTGCCTGATGCCAATGGCTTGCGCCCGCGCTGGATTAATCCACGTACCGATCAATCCGCAGCTGAAGCGCGCTCAGGTTGAACATATTTTGTCTGACAGCGGGACGAAATTGCTCGTGACGTCAAAGGCTCGCGCTGAGACGCTGGAGGCCAGTTCCTTATGTGTATGGCTTGAAGATCGAACTCGGCTCGCGTGGCAAAGCGGCGAGCCGCTTGGCCTTTCGGGTCATGATCCACATTCCCTCGCGGCGATCCTTTACACGTCCGGTTCCACGGGTCAGCCCAAAGGCGTCATGCTCAGTCACGCCAATATGTGGCTCGGCGCGATTAGTGTTGCGCACTATCTCGCACTTTCGCCCGAAGATCGAACGCTTTGCGTTCTGCCCTTGAGTTTTGATTATGGCCAAAACCAGTTGTTATCAACCTGGGCTGCTGGCGCCAGCGCTATCCCTCTGGACTATCTGACTCCGCGGGATGTGATCAAGGGGATTGAACGATATGACGCAACCACGCTGGCCGGCGTTCCGCCATTGTGGCTCCAATTGGCAGAGGCTGACTGGCCAAACGAAACGGCCAGCCGGATCAAGCGCATTACGAATTCTGGCGGCGCACTTTCCCCGACGCTGATATCAAAGCTGCAGCGCTTGTTTCCAAACGCGAACGTCTATCCAATGTATGGTCTGACTGAAGCATTTCGTTCAACTTATCTTGCGCCCGAACTGGTGTCAGCGCATCCACTTTCCATGGGCAAAGCGATACCATACGCGGAAATAATTGTCGTGCGGCCGGACGGAAGCGTTGCTTCTGACGACGAGGCCGGAGAATTGGTTCATTGTGGTCCGCTCGTCGCGGCGGGCTATTGGAACGATGCGGAGCAAACCGCGCAGCGTTTCAAGCCTGCACCAGCCGTATCACAATATGGCGGTACAGCAGTCTGGTCTGGTGATACTGTGCGGCGAGATGAGCAGGGTCTTCATTATTTTGTTGGGCGCGATGATGAAATGATCAAGGTATCCGGCAATCGTATCAGCCCCACCGAAATTGAGGCGGTAGCGCAAGCGAGCGGCATCGTCGCAGAGGCGGTTGCGTTTGGTGTTCCTGATGATCGGTTGGGTCAAGTGATCATTCTTGTGGCACGTGGGATTGAGACACCCGCTCTTCTCGCCCATTTTAAGGCTGAGTTGCCATCATTCATGGTGCCAAAGCAGATCATCTGGAAAACCGAACTGCCGCGCAATGCCAACGGCAAGCTCGACCGGGCGGCGATCAAATCTGAGGTCATGTCATGAAGGCGATGGGAGCCATTCCGCCGGGTTTTGCGGCAGACGCTACCGGTATGCTCATGATCGGCGGGTTCCCAGTTGAAGCGCTGATCGAGCGGGCAGGGGATACGCCGCTTTTCGTATATGACGTCGCGCTCATCCGGGGGACAATTGACCGGTTGCGGCGCGCTCTTCCGCCGGAAGTTGCCCTTCACTTTGCCATTAAAGCGAATCCGATGCCTGCACTCGTCAAAGTGGTCGCCGGGATGGTCGATGGCCTTGATGTCGCATCCGAGGGAGAGATGCGGATCGCCCTGAGCACAGGCATGCGCCACATTTCCTTCGCAGGGCCGGGCAAGCGTGATCGGGAGCTGGAAGCAGCCGTTGTCGCAGGCGTTACGCTCAATCTGGAGTCGGAAGGGGAGGCTGCGCGGGTTCTCAAGATCGCCGAACGGCTTGGCACAACACCGCGGCTGGCGGTGCGCGTAAACCCCGATTTCGATCTCAAAGGCTCCGGCATGCGCATGGGCGGCGGTGCAAAGCCATTCGGCGTCGACACGGATCGTGCGGTTCCACTCGTGAAGATGTTGATTGGGGCTGGCGCAGACTGGCGCGGGTTTCACATTTTTGCTGGATCGCAAGCTTTAGACGCAGCTGCCATTTGCGAGACTCAGGCACAAACCATCACATTGGCAGGCCAGTTGACTGATCAGATTGGCACGCCGCCGCCGCTGGTCAATCTCGGCGGGGGCTTCGGCATTCCCTACTTTCCAAATGACAGGTCGCTAGATGTGGAGGCTGTCGGGACGAATCTGTCAGCTTTGCTCGCGTCCCGGCCTGCCGGTCTGGCGAGCTCACGCTTTGCTGTCGAGCTCGGCCGTTACCTCGTGGGCGAGTCGGGCGTGTATCTCTGCCGAATCGTCGACCGTAAGATAAGTCATGGGGAGGTATTCCTGGTGACCGATGGTGGCTTACACCATCAATTGGCGGCGTCAGGCAATTTCGGAACCGTCGTGCGCCGCAACTATCCTGTTGCAAATGCGTCAAAATTTTCAAGCGCAGCGAGCGAGGTCTCGAGCGTTGTTGGCTGCCTCTGCACGCCACTTGATCGCCTCGGAGATCAAATCAGCTTGCCAAAAAGCGATGTTGGAGATGTCATCGCTGTGTTCATGGCAGGCGCTTATGGCTTCTCTGCGAGCCCTGCCAACTTCCTTGGCCATCCAGCCGCGCGTGAATTGATGGTTAACGTATGACGGATTTCCGTCAATCCTAACACTATCTTCACCTATTCCAACGATAACTAGCTTCATATTCGCTGTTGTACTGCCCATATTAATAAGGGGCGGTGCAGGGGCGACGTGGTTTCAACTTGAGGGCTTTGCTCATGCGTTTTGTACATTCTTCCAAGGTCTTGCTCGGCGTTAGCTTGATCGCTGTTGCGCTGACAGGATGCGCTGGCAGCAGTTCCGGCCCTCAATTGCCGGCCGCTTCGTTCGTGGCGAGTCAAGAAGGCCCGGGTGAGGAATATATCATTGGCCCCCTTGATCAGCTGACCATTTTTGTGTGGCGCAATCCAGAGCTTGGCGCAAAAGTGCAGGTTCGCCCTGATGGTCGTATCACGACGCCTTTGATTTCTGATATGCCCGCAGTCGGCAAAACGCCGACGATGTTGGCGCAAGATATCAAGATGCAGCTGTCCGAATATATTCGTGACCCCCTTGTTTCAGTGATTGTTGACAATTTTTCGGGCACATTTTCCCAGCAAATCCGCGTTGTTGGCGCAACGGAAAAGCCGGCATCGATCCCGTATCGCGCAAATATGACGTTGTTGGACGCGATGATCTCGGTCGGTGGCCTTTCGGAATTTGCGTCGGGAAACAAAGCGCGGCTCATCCGTCAGGACCGCAATACGGGCAAGCAGCGCGAATATTCCATCCGCCTGGGTGATTTGCTGAAGCGCGGTGATTCGCGGGCCAACGTCCGGCTTGAGCCAGGCGATGTCATCATCATCCCTGAATCCATGTTCTGAGAAGATAGAATCAAATGAACAATATCTACGAAGAGGTCAGGATTGCGATCCACACCGTCTGGATGAGGCGGTGGTTGGCGCTTGCCGTGGCATGGGCGATATCGCTGCTCGGCTGGCTGATGATCAGTGGCATTCCGAACAAATATGAATCTAAGGCTAGTGTCTTCGTGCAGATGCAATCGCAGCTGTCAAACCAGCTCGGCATCTCGAATAATGAGCGCAAGAGCAGCATCGACAATATAACGCAGACGCTAATGGCCGCAGACAATCTTGAAAAAGTTGTGCGGGGTACTGATCTTTCACAACAAGTCTCAACGCCGCGTGAAGTTGCCGACATGGCGATGGGCCTGCGCAAGAGCATCAAAATTGTTGCCGTTCAGGACAATCTTTTTGAGATATCGGCGTCCTCGGGGTCGGGTGGTTTATCCAATGCCCAAAACGCCAAGTTATCCAAAGATATTGTGCAGAAACTGCTCAATCTGTTTGTGGAAGGCAATCTTTCCAACAACCGCGGCGAAACCAACGAGACATTGCGGTTCCTTGATGCCCAACTCGGCCAACGCGAACTGCAGCTGCAGGAAGCTGAAGCAAAGCGCGTGGCGTTTGAGACCAAATATATGGGCCTGTTGCCCGGTGTTGGCTCCGTTAGCCAGCGCATGGAAGCTGCCCGTATGGAACTGGGTCAAATAGATTCCAACCTGATGTCAGCGCAAGGTTCGCTTGCTGCACTAAACGGACAGATGGCTTCTACAGCGCCTTCGATCAGCACGCCGGGCGTTGCGATCGGCGGAGACGGCGGTCGTGTTGCAGGTCTTGAACAGCAGATAGCGGATTTTCAATCACGTGGGCTCACCGAAGCGCATCCCGATATGATATCGCTGCGTCGCCAATTGGCCAACGCACGTGCGTCTGGTTCTGGTGTCCGGATGTCTGGTGGTTCAAACACAGCCAATCCAGCCTATATAACATTACGATCAATGGTCGCTGAAAAGCAGGCCAGTGTTTCCGGGCTAAGTGCGCGCAAAGCGCAGTTGCAAGCCGAAATGGTTCAATTTCAAGCGAGCCAGGTTCAGGAGCCAGGCGTTGCCGCTGAGCAGCAGCGCCTCAATCGAGACTATGATGTTCTCAAAGCGCAATATGACAAATTGTTGGCTGACCGTGAGGAAGTTAAACTCCGTGGATCGCTCCAATCCGACACCGACTCGATCAAGTTTCGCGTGATCGAGCCCCCAAGCGCGCCGCGCGCACCGTCCGCCCCCAACCGGCCGATGTTGCTGACGTTGGTGTTGCTTGCAGGCCTTGGTGCCGGCGCCGCAGCTGCTTTTGGAATGGGACAGATTAAGTCCAGTTATTCAACGGCCGCGCGTTTGGAGCGGGCCAGCGGCCTGCCGGTCATCGGATCGATTTCCGAGATTACATCACCTGTTCAGCGTGTCGTTCGGGTGAAGAAGCTCAAATATTTTGCGGGTGGTGCGGTTGGTTTGATCGGCGTTTGGGCGTTGTTGCTGGTCGTAGAATTCGTCCAGCGCGGCATGGTGGCGTGAGGAATATGACAATGACCAAGAGACTCACCCGCGCTTCAGGCTCCCTCATCGAGCGCGCCGCCGATGCTTATGATTTTCGTTCGATGCTACGCGGCAATGATGTGACGGAACCTGAATTATTTGAATTGCCTGCACCGTCTGCATCTGCGGTTCGCCCTCGACCAATGGTCGCGACCGATGGTCCGCTCGTGCCACTCGACATTCACCTTTTGCGCGACACCGGTTTCATCATTCCAGGAGCGCCGCCGAGCGCGCTTTCCGAGGAATTCCGCCTGATCAAACGCCAGCTCCTTCTCGCAGCTATCGGCAGCAATTCGGGAGAGCCCGTTAAACGGGGTCGCTTAATTCTCGTGTGCTCCGCCCAGCCAAATGAAGGCAAGACCTTCTGCTCGGTCAATCTTGCACTCTCAATGGCAAGTGAAAGCGACACGGAAGTGTTGTTGGTGGATGCCGACGTTGCCAAGCCAGAAGTCCTGTCAACATTGGGTCTACCGGGCAGCGCAGGATTGATGGACGCGCTTGCCGATCCGGCGATCAACGTCGAATCGCTGATTGTACGCACAAATATACCAAATCTGTCTGTCCTGCCGGCGGGCAGACAGACCAATAATGATACAGAATTGCTCGCTTCGACCCGCACGCGATCCCTGATCGACGGGCTCATTGCGAACAATTCTCGGAGGATCGTGTTGTTCGATTCAGCACCTGCATTGGCAGCTTCACCGGCATCCGTTCTCGCGCTTCATGTCGGTCAGGTGCTGATGGTGGTGCGCGCAGATCAAACCACCGAACACGAACTGCGAGATGCACTCGCCCTTGTTGAGGCCTGTCCGCATATTCAGCTGATGCTGAACGCGGTCACTTACAGCGGATCCAATCGGAAATTTGGATCCTATTACGGATTTGGAGAATGACTATGAGTATCCCCAGCAAACGCTCATTTGCAACCGCTTCGCTGATTGCGATCTCGCTCGCGGCTCCCGCGCAGGCCCGCAAATCGATCCAGCCCTATTTGGAAGTCAACCAAGTGGCGACAATGGATCTGAAGCACGGTGGAGACGTTTTGACGTACAGTGCTTTGGCGGCGGGCGTCGATGCCTCTGTGTCCAACAACCGCAGCGAAATTCAGATGAGCTACCGCTACGAGCGGCGGATTGGATGGGGTAAACATCTCCAGAATGACGACGTTCACAGTGGACTCGTTAGAGGATCGTATCAGATCATCCCCCAGACTCTCACTTTTGAGGCTGGCGCACTCGCCACGCGGGCACGTTCGGATATTCGCCAGGCCGCTCCTGTCATTGGCGCCGGCAATGTCGATAACCTCACGCAAGTCTATTCCACTTATGCTGGGCCTACTTTTGCAACGCAAGTTGGGGACCTCAATGTGGGTGCGCAATATCGATTGGCGTACACCAAGGCGGAAACTGCTAACGTTGTGGCAGACCCAACCGCACCACAGCTCGACAATTTTGACCATTCTGTCAGCCACCTTGCCACGGCGAGTGTCGGCATGAAATCGGGGACGCTGCCATTTGGCTGGACAGTTTCTGGAGCCTATCAACGCGATGACGCCGGTCAGCTCGACCAGCGCTTTGAAAGCAAGGGTGTTCAGCTGGATGTGATTGCCCCTGTTTCGCCGACGGTCGCAGCGATCGGTGCTGTTGGATATGAAAAAATCACGGCCAGTCAGAGGGATGCCGTCAGGGATGTTTCAGGCAATCCGGTGCGCGATTCGCGTGGGCGTTTCATCACCGACTCTGCATCACCCCGTTTGCTGGCCTATGATAGTTCGGGATTATACTGGAATGTAGGTGTGTCTTGGCGCCCAAGCTCGCGCACCAGCTTGGAGGCGCGTATCGGGCGCCGATACAACAGCTGGAGCTACACAGGATCGTTCAACCACCAGTTGAGTGAAGCAACGGCGTTTCAGCTTGGCGTTTTTGACGGTGTGCAGACTTTTGGTCGTCAGTTGACTGACAATCTGTCGAGCTTGCCCACAAACTTTCGCACAACCAGAAATCCTTTGGTTCCGCAATTTGGCGGATGTGTTTCATCGTCGACTGGCAATGGTGCCGGCGGATGCCTGACTTCTGCGTTACAGTCGATCACCTCGTCGGTATTCCGCAGCCGTGGTGCACTCGCGCATATTTCAACGCATCGCGGCCCGTTGAGCGCTGCTGCGAGTTTGGGCTATACGCGCCGTACATTCCAATCGCCCGTTATCGGCAGCAACTTTAGCGTAAACGGCGTGTCGGATTCGAGTTGGTCAGCCGAAGGCGATATCGCTTATACGATTGATGATCGTTCAAGCATAGACGCCGCTGTTTTCGCCAATCTCTACAACTCAGGAATACTGGACGCGCCGAACGTCTCGAATTTTGGTGCGACGAGTTCGTACCACCGCCAATTTGGTCGCCGTTTAAGTGGTGTCGCCGCGGTGGGCTTGTACACGAGCAGGATCGAAGGTGTAGAGAGTGACCTCACCGCATCAGGCCTCATCGGCATGCGATACGATTTCTGAGCGTGGGAATGTTGGAGACAAAAATGCATAGCGACCACTATGGTCTGACCGGTCGACCATTCCAGCTGACGCCGGACGCGCGATTCTGGTTCGAAAGCGCGACGCATAAAAAGGCGATGGCCTATCTCGGCTATGGTCTGCAACAGGGCGAGGGCTTCATCGTCGTAACGGGCGAAATTGGCGCGGGTAAAACGACGCTGACAGGCCATTTGATGACGAACGTTGATCGGTCACGGGTTAA
The DNA here is from genome assembly GCA_046045815.1 of Pseudomonadota bacterium. Classification (GTDB taxonomy): domain Bacteria; phylum Pseudomonadota; class Alphaproteobacteria; order Sphingomonadales; family Sphingomonadaceae; genus Aquisediminimonas. The sequence goes on along the minus strand of JBJOLA010000360.1, from coordinate 3,226 downwards.
CGCGATCAAAATTGTATCCACACAACTTGACCGCGACGATCTGCTTCGGACGATTGCGGCCAATATGGGCATTGCCGTTGATGACACCAATAAAGCTCAGCTCTTGGGCCGCATTGAAGCGTTCATTAGGGAACGCGCAGGGGCCGGGCAAAAGACGCTGCTGATCGTCGATGAAGCTCAGAATTTACCAATCGAGAGTCTGGAAGAGCTAAGAATGCTCTCCAATTTTCAAGCCGACGGTCGCGCAATGCTTCAGATATTCTTGCTTGGACAACCTGAGTTTCGCGACCGATTGAACGCTTCGGACAGTCTTGAACAGCTCCGCCAGCGCGTGATCGCGACCCACCATCTGACGTCGATGGATGCAGATGAGGTTGGGCCTTACGTGGAACACCGGATGAAACTCGTGGGATGGCAGGGTGTGCCAGCATTTTCTCAAGACGCATTTGCAGCGCTTTATCGCTATTCGGGTGGGGTGCCGCGCAAGATTAACAATCTGATGACACGCGTTTTGATGCTGGCGGGTCTGGACGAGGCCGCGCGGATCGACGGCGCCTTGATTGACGCCGTAATTGACGACTTGGGCCATGATGAGGCCGGTGACGTCAATGCAACGCCTGGCGGATATTCCACGGTAGCGATCCCGAACAGCCAAGCACTTGATCTTGCTGCGCGTGTCGCGATGCTCGAAGCGAATGTAGAAGAACAAGGCGCAGCTTTGCGCCGTGTGCTGTCGTTGCTCGTCGACTGGGTGGAATCAGACGATGCGCCACGCGTGTCGGATTCCCGCTTATCCGAGGCTCATCCGCAGGGTGAAATTCGCCGCGCACCTGCCGCTTAATCCTGCTAGGAGAGCGCCATGGTGCGAAACGCCCTCTCTGTTGACGTTGAGGATTGGTTCCAGGTTGGGGCGTTTGAAAACGTCATTGACCGCAAGAACTGGGACGCACTCGAATGCCGGGTGGAAGCGAATACCGACAAGATTCTCATGATGTTTGATGCCGCTGGCGTGAAGGGAACGTTCTTCACCTTGGGCTGGATCGCCGAACGTTATCCCGCACTCATCCGCAAAATCGTTGCCCAGGGCCACGAAATTGCAAGCCACGGTTGGGATCATTCACGCGTGTTCAACATGACCGCCGAACAATTCTCGCACGACATCAGCCGAGCGCGTAAGACGCTGGAGGATATTTCAGGCAGCGAAGTCACCGGATACCGCGCTCCGAGTTTCTCGATCGACAAGCGGACGCCGTGGGCACACGAGGAGCTTGCACGCGCGGGATATGCCTATTCGTCGAGCGTCGCACCGGTGAAGCATGATCATTACGGCTGGCCCGAAGCGCCGCGTTTTGGATTTCGTCCGGTTAACGGCAGTGATTTCATCGAGCTTCCGGTTACAACGGCGCGATTTATAGGGCGCACACTTGCCGCTGGCGGGGGCGGATTTTTTCGCATGCTCCCCTACGGTTTCTCACAATGGGCCGTGCGCCAGGTCAATAGTGAATCTCGCCCTGCGATTATCTATTTCCATCCGTGGGAAATAGATCCGGGCCAGCCTCGCGTCACGGGTGCTTCGCTAAAGTCAAAGCTGCGGCACTACACCAATCTCAGCGGGATGGAGGGCAAGCTTGAACGCCTTATCAGTGATTTCAAATGGGGTCGGGTTGACGCGGTGGCCGCCGAACAGAAAAAGGTGACAGCATGAACATGGCGAGTCATCCTTCCACCTTCACCGTTCGCAGCGCCAATCTGGACATGCCAAACGATTGCGCTGCTATCGACGCGTTTGTGCGTGCGCGTACCGAGGGCACGCCCTTCCATTTGACGGCATGGAGCCGGGCGATCACGAAGGCCTGTCGGCAAAAGAGCCATTATCTAATTGCCGAAGACGGGGCGGGGACGATCGCAGGCGTTTTACCACTGACCGCCATTCGTTCGCCACTGTTTGGCAGCGCATTGGTGTCGAGTGGGTTTGCCGTGGATGGTGGGGTAATTGCCGACAGCGCTTCCATAGCTGACCAGTTGACTCAGGCCGCGATCTACATGGCGACGAAGTTGAACTGTCCGACTGTTGAACTGCGTGGTGGCGTCATGCCGGGGGCAGCTTGGCAACATAACGACGCGACCTATCTTGGCTTCGCACGTGATCTTGCGGCAGATGATGAGGCCGAACTCCTTGCCATTCCCCGCAAGCAACGCGCAGAGGTGCGCAAAGGCCTTGGTTTTGATCTGACGATTGAAACCGGCAAGACCAAGCGCAACGTTGACGCCCATTATGCCGTTTATGCGACGAGCGTGCGCAATCTCGGCACGCCAGTGTTCCCCAAGAAGCTATTTGGCGCTGTTCTGGACATGTTTGGCGATGACGCCGATATTTTGACGGTGCGGCAGGACGGAATTGCTATCGCATCGGTGCTCAGCCTTTTCCACGACGGCGCGGTCATGCCGTATTGGGGCGGAGGGACGGCGGCGGCGCGCACGTGGCGGGCAAATGACATCATGTATTTCGCGCTCATGCGTTTTGCCCGCGAACGGGGTTGTACACGGTTTGACTTTGGTCGTTCGAAGGCGGGAACAGGGCCTGCGGCGTTCAAGCGCAATTGGGGCTTTGAAGGGGTTGCTTTGCCTTACGCAAAACTATCCCTCGACGGGAACCCGCCGCGCGACATCAATCCGATGAGCCCGAAATACCGGATGCAAGTTGCTGTTTGGCAGAAATTGCCGCTGTGGCTTGCCAATCGGCTGGGCCCGATGATCAGCCGGGGGCTCGGGTGAGCGGCGAGATATTGTTCCTCGCCCACCGCGTTCCCTATCCGCCAAATCGCGGCGATAAGATCAGGTCTTGGCATCTGCTGCGCACGATGGCGCAGATCGCGCCGGTGCATGTTTGCGCGCTTTGGGATGACGAACGGGATCTCGAACATCTTGATTTTTTGCGCACCGTAGCGGCGAGTGTACAGGTGGAGCCTGTCAATCCGTCAAAATTGTCGGCTATGGCTCGGGCATTGTTCACGGGAAATTCCGCTTCAGTTTCCGCCTGTTGGAATCCAAAGCTCGTAACCTGTGTGAATCAGGTTTTGTTGCAGCGGCCAATCAAGACGATCTTCGCATTTTCCGGTCAGATGGCGCAATTCGTGCCTGAAGATCGAGGCAACCGCCGTTTCGTGATGGATTTTGTCGACATGGATTCGGCGAAGTTTGAAGCCTTTGGCGGCTTTGCTAATTG
>JBJOLA010000324.1:0-4973 GCA_046045815.1 Pseudomonadota bacterium | reverse complement strand
ACTTCCCGATCCACTGGCCCGAATTTTGATATTCCGCACGGATATCGGATTCGGGCAAAGCATTCGGCACATAGCGCCGATCAGCGGCAACACTTCTGGTGGGCGCTATCGCGGCAACTTGTGCGTTATTTCTGAGCATCGCCTGCGGATCGAGCGACGTCATCGGGACGGGGACAATGGGATAGGGCATTGGCGTTGCGCCCGCATAGGGAGCCATTGGCGCGGGTGGCATGTACAGCTTGGCATGCGGCCCCGGTTGAGGCTCGCTTCCCCGGTAGTTCGCGAAGAAAGCCTTTGGTTCCCCCGCCCCACCGGGCAATCGGTAGAAGATGTGAGCGCCAAATACTCCGGTGACGGAGAGCGCCTTGTTCCAAATCGGGTTGACCGCTTTTGTATGATAGAAAGTGGCAAGGCCTGCGGGCGCGAAGACATAGCCGGCCAATGCGACTTGGGCGACCCGGCGTGCCCGCGCCCATCCCGAAGCGCTTGGCAAGCGAGCCAATGCACCGTCACAACCGAAGGTGAACTGGCAGAGCGTATCGTTGCGCTCGGTGCCCTGATACACCACGTCACACACCGTATTTGGCCACGCAGGGTGACGGACGCGATTGAGGACAACCTGCGCAATTGCGCGCTGACCGTCGTCAGGTTCATTGGCGCCTTCATAATAGATGGCCGCTGTCAGGCAAAGTTGGGCGCGCAAATTGTCAAGCGATGTCCGCCCGCGAAAAACATAGGGCGTTGCCGCTGGCCCCGTATTAAAAATAGCGGGCAAGGCGAAAGCTGTTGCGGGCAAATTACCGTCCGGTGATGGCGACATTGCGCCAGTACCAGCGCCCGCCATTGCCGCTTCTGCCATCATGGCGGCATCAGGCTGGGTTGGCTCAGCCGTCACTGCAAGCAACGTCGCAATATCTTCCGTGGAACTAAATGGTTGCGCAGGATCAAGGGCAACCGACAGCGTCGACGCAGGGCCGCGTGACGCCGCAAGCGGCATGACGCAGGACGCCACCAGCGCCACAATTGCCAGGGATAGCAGGTTATACAGGCGCGGCATCGGCCACGCCTTGCGATTTCGCCCCCTGATAATCCTTACTTTGGCCATGCCAACCCTTGATTCGGCGCCGAGAAACTGGCGGAAAATCGTCTATATATGCAAATTCCGCGCGCGGCTTCCCCCTAAATCAGGCTGTTCCGACGCGGGACATATAGTTTGGAATAGATTAACGCTGGCTGTGGAGAATCAGTTAGGCAAATCTTGCTCCCTTTGCCCTTCCCTTCAAACAAGGCGGGTTCTAAAGCGCGGGCCGAGAAACTTGGGGATCCACATGACACAACCGCTTCGTATCGCAATTGCAGGCCTCGGCACCGTCGGAGCCGGTGTGATCAAGCTGCTTGATGCCAATCGCGATCTCATAGCTCGACGCGCGGGGCGGGTGATTGAGATTGTTGCCGTTTCAGCGCAGAACCGTACCAAGGATCGCGGTGTGGATTTATCGCCTTTTCAATGGGTTGGCGATTCCACCTCACTAGCAGAGGCAACCAACGCAGACGTAATCGTTGAGCTTATCGGCGGTTCCGAAGGCCCTGCCCTCACTCTCGCGAAAAACAGCATTGCGGCGGGCAAGGCGTTCGTGACAGCCAATAAGGCAATGATCGCGCACCACGGATTGGCGCTTGCGGCTGCGGCCGAAGAAAAAGGCATCGCACTCAAATATGAGGCGGCAGTGGCGGGCGGAATTCCGGTGATCAAGGGTCTGCGCGAAGGCGCGGCCGCCAATGAGATCACCCAAGTGTACGGCATTCTCAACGGCACCTGTAACTATATCCTGACAACTATGGAGGCCGAAGGACGCGATTTCGGTGCCGTCCTCGCCGATGCACAGGCCCTAGGCTATGCCGAGGCTGATCCAGCTTTTGATGTTGACGGTGTCGACGCGGCACATAAACTGTCGATCCTCGCGTCGCTCTGCTTTGGCACGCGCATCGATTTTGGCGCCGTCGCGACCACAGGCATTCGCGCCGTCCTGGCCGGTGATATCGCGCAAGCCAAAGCGCTTGGCTTCCGGGTCAGGCTCGTTGGTCGCGCGGAGGCGGTCAAAGGCGGCTTGCTCCAGACCGTCCAGCCTTGTCTCGTGCCCGTCACCCATCCGCTTGCCCATGTTGCAGGTGCGATGAATGCCGTGGTGGCCCAAGGCAATTTTGTCGGGAGGCTGTTCTTTGAAGGCCGGGGCGCTGGCGAAGGGCCGACCGCATCCGCCGTGGTGGCAGACCTTATCGATATCGCCCGCGGCGAATATGGCCCCGCCTTCGCAATGCCTGTCGCAAGCCTTGCTGATCCCGGGCATGCCGACGCCGGGACACGGGTCGGAAGATTCTATTTGCGCTTCACTGTGGCGGATCGCCCGGGTGTGCTCGCCGAAATCACCGCCGCGATGCGCGACGCGGACGTGTCGATCGAAAGCCTCATCCAGCGCGGCGAAGCGCCCGATGGTGGTGTGCTACTCGTCATGACAACGCATGAATGTGCTGAAGCTAAAGTAAGCGATGCGCTGTCGAAATTGGCTGGCTCTGCAAATCTAGTCGGTGCCCCGATGCTGATGCCGATCCTCGACGTTTAGCCTAATTCGCCTTCTTTTTGACCATCGCCTGGCCAATCTCGGCCAATCTCGCTTCCAGATCAGCCTTCCAAGGCGCGCCTGCTGGCGCCCGCGCAAGCAACCCCCGCCAGACTTCGCCCGCCTCATCCATCTTGCCGCTCTGAGCAAGCGCCAGGCCGATAAAGAACGGCGGGCCAGGATGGTTGGGAGAAAGCTGCGCGGCCTTTTCAAACGCGAACTGGGCGGCGGGATTCATCTGTCCACCGCCGTGAACCACCAAAGCATTGCCAAGTGCAACCCAGAGGTCAGGATTGTTAGGACTGCTTTTCAGGCCACCACTGAGAAGCGAGACAGCAGCACGGCTGTGACCAATCTTGATCAGCGAATCCGCAAGATCGATCCATTGGCCTTCTGCTGCAAAGGTGCTCGACATGGCTTTTCGAATGGATTTTTGAGCCATTTCGGGAAGTGCCGCCGCTTCTGCAGACTGAACCGGCCTGCCAGCCAGCGACGCATTTCCCTGCCACGCATAGCCAGCAAGCGCAATGAGCAGCGCGGCACCGACAAGTTCCAAAACCCCACGCTCCAGCCTGCCAAAACGCCAGAGTGCGCCGCCGACCGTTGTCGCAATGATCAAAAAGAATGCCCACCCCATCAGCGGCTGCGCCGTCGGAAACGTCCGCGCGCCAGCAATGCGCCTGCGATCAGAAACAAGAATGGCAATATCCAGATCGGCGTCGCGATGCCGAGCAGCGGCGGCTTGTACGTCACCCAATTGCCGTAGCGTTCGACCATCCATTTGCGGATGGCTTCGGGATCCTCACCTTGATCCACGCGCTGGCGGATCAACGCGCGCATGTCACCGGCTAGATCTGCATTGGAATCAGCAATGCTCTGGCCCTGACAGACGAGGCATCTGATCGTTTCCATCAAGTCCCGGGCGACTTTCTCTCTGGCAGGATCACTGAGCTGCGCGTTCGCAAAATGGGCGTCAGGGAGCAGCGAATCTGCGCGGACAATGGCAGGCGTGGCCAACGCCAGCAGGATCGCCAGCCGTTTCACCGGGCCGCTTTGAGTGCGGTCAGGATCGCCGGAATATCGTCTGCGCGGATATCACCAATGATCTGCTTCCGGATAATCCCGTGTCCGTCGACAATGAAGGTTTCCGGCACACCTGAAGATCCAAGAGCCAGTTGCACTTTGCTTTCCACATCTGCGCCAATTCGGGCGTAGGGATTGCCATTGCGTATCAGAAAACGCGCGACGTCTTGCGGGCGGTCCCGGATCGCAATCGCATTAATCTCAACGCCGCGCCGATGGAGCTGCATCAACACGGGCGCTTCAGCCATGCACGGGATGCACCAGCTCGCAAAGATGTTGAGCAACCGCGGCTCCCCCTGCTGGAATGTCGCCGTTCCCAATCCCGGCTGGCCTGCATGAGCGGGTGGCAGCGAGAACATCGGCAACGGCTTGCCCACCAATTTCGACGTGATATTCTGACCAGCGGGCTTGATCAGCCCCTGCGCAACCACAGCAAAGAAAAGGACGAACATGCCGAGTGGCAACCAAAGCCAGAAACGTTTCATGCCGCAGCCTTTCGGTATGTCGGCCACAAGTCGCGCCGGAAACGCCCGATCAGCGCGAGTAAGCCCCCCAGTGCGATCATGACGCCGCCGAGCCAAATCAGCGTAACGAAGGGTTTCCACCACATCCGCAGTTGCCAACGTCCATCGGGCTCCTGCTTTCCGAGCACAAGATAAAGCTGACCGTCAAGACGCGTTGAAATTGCCGCTTCGCTCGTCTCGGTCGGCGGGGTTGAGAACATCCGCGCTTGTGGCTTGAGGATCAACGGATATGCTTCACCGCGACGTGCCTCGAGACTGGCTTCCAGAGCGGTCCAATTTGGCCCTGCAATGGGTTCAAGGCCCGCGAACTTGACCGCATAGGGCCCGACTGATTTGCTCTCTCCAACCCGCATCGCGACCAAAGTTTCCTTGATGAACGCTGACTCAGTCGCCATGCCAGCCAGTGACACCCCTACGCCGAGATGCGCCATGACCATCCCATAGGTAAAAAGCGGCGTCCGGCGCAGGTTTCGCTTCCACAACGGTGCAAGGCTCCCCGCGCCGACACCAAAGGCCAGCATCAAACCGAGGAAGGGCAATATGCCAATCGACGGCGACCAGAGCACCAAGGCAAGCAGCGTCAGCGCCACGATCAACGCCGGGATCGCCATGCGTTGGATCACAATCGCAAACTGATCCCGCCGCCAGCGCATCAACGGGCCGGCAACCATGACGACGACGAGGAAAAGCACCAACGGCCCCGCCGCACTGTTGAAATAGGGCGGGCCCACCGACAGCTTCTCACCCG
>JBJOLA010000230.1:0-3204 GCA_046045815.1 Pseudomonadota bacterium | reverse complement strand
CTGACTAGCCTTGCGCGGACTAAATTGATCCTGGCAACTGCTGACCGGAAGACCGCCGAGACCTGCGCCGAGTTTATCGGCAACCGTGAAGTCCGCCAGATGGATGAGGCTTATAGCTACGGCTATAATAATCTGCGCGATGCCTCGACGCTCACTCCCAAGAAGGAGATCGCGCCGCTCGTTATCCCGGACGATATAACCAATCTGCCCGCGCTCCACGGCTTTGTAAAATTTCCCGATGGCTTCCCGGCTGCGCGCGTGGTGCTGACCTACAAGGACTACCGCCAAGTCGCCAGAGGCTTTGAGCCGCGCCCCGATAACCCGAGGCCAGGCAGGCCCGTCAAAAGCCCGCCCAAGCCGCCTAGACCGAAAAATGACGGTGAGGAAGCAGGCGGCCGCGAAGGCGATCCAGCCCTTGAAAAGCTGCCCGGTGATCCACCAGGCGAAGGCACGAACGCAGCCGGCGAGAGCCATAAGGACGCTGCCGCCCGCCGGGCCAGCGCGCTGGCTCAGGCACTCGAACTCGCAAATGATAATAAGGCGGTCGAACCTGCGGGCGGCCCGCGCCAGGTCAGCGACGAGGAAGCTGAAGCCGCCACGATAGCTGCAGCCCAAGCTCACGCCGAAGCTGAGCTTGAAGGGCAGGGGCGACCTGCCGAGACCGGGCCAGCGCTCAAGGCCTCGTCCAAACCCGGCCTTATTACGCGGGGGCTGGCAGCGACCCGCGACCCACGATTTGAAGCGATGGCCAATGATCTGAACACCGATTTCGGCATCGGCGGGCATCACATTGGCGACCATGAACACGGCCATGACGGCGGAATAGGAGATGATTGATGAACGGATACGGTAATTGGGCGCGCGGATCGCAATTGATCGGGCACCAGCTTTTGTTGTTTGTGGCGGGGCTACAAATCCCCGCCGTGATCTGGCTTGGCTGCTTCATGCTTGTGTACGCTGGGAAATCTGTGATCGGCGGTGGCGCGCTTTCGCTCGGGGCGATGCTGCTTGCCGCATCGCTGTTATCGCTCCCACTCATTCTATGGTTTGGGGCAGCAGCGCGTCGCCGCTGGCGCGCGGTGCTTGCGGACATTGATGCAAGCGCGATCCACCAATGTGAAGATGGACTCGACTGATGTTGTCGATGGCTCCTGTTGGCAGTGCAGGCGGCGCGGCCAATTATTATGCATCTGACAATTACTATACGCTTGAAGAGTCCGCCGAGGAATCCATCTGGTTCGGCGAAGGTGCGGAACTGCTGGGGCTGGCCCCAAGCGACGGCACAGAAGCGGAAGCCGCCATAGCGGGGGAGGGGGACCAGCGCGCCGGTGACACGCCAGAGGCGGAAGCTGAAGCGGTCGCGGGCGGCGAGGACGTTGCAGCCGACGAGCCGGACAGTGAGGGCACACAAGCGGCGAACGGCGACCCAGACCCGCTTGACCGCGACGAAGCCGCGTCCGTCGAGGAGGGTTCAGAGGTCGCAGAAGTTCCGCCAGAAGCTCAGGACGGTGAGGTTGCTGAAACAATTGAAGGGTTTGCTGACTTACCTGGTGAAGCTGAGGCGGGCGCAGGAAATGGCGCATCTGCCGATACGCCTCAGACAATGCCGAGCGCGTCGCCCGAGATAGGCGTACATGACGGCGTTGCGGAGATTGAATTTGACCCGGAGCGCGTCGGCGGTGTCGCCGACCCTGCAACCACCGCGTCCGCTGCGGAGCCGGCTTCGGTCTCTCGTGCGCAGGCGAGCGACGAGACGCCCTTCGATCCTGACCGTCCCGGCGGGCTTCCAGAAGGCGTTACCGCGCCTGCCGCGCTTTCGACTGCCAGCGCCAAACCCGAAAAGCTCCCGCTGTCGAACCCGAGCGGCAAGGTCGATGCCAAGACCTTCGAGAATATCCTGAATGGCAAGCTTCCAGACGGAACGCAAGTTGGTGAACCCGGCAAGCGCGCACTCGGGCTAGACCTCACATTCTCAATGCCAAAGTCCGCGTCAATCCTTGCTTTGGTTGGCGGCGACAAAAGAATCAGTGAGGCTCACATGGCCTCGGTCAAATCGGCGATGCGATGGGTCGAGGCAAACCTGGCTGAAGGGCGCAAACACATCGACGGTCGTGACGTGCCAGTCCGCACCGGCAATCTCGTCTATGCGCTGTTTCAGCATGATACGAGCAGGGCACTTGACCCGCAGGGCCATATCCATGTTGTCATCGCGAATATGACGCGGATGGCAGACGGTACCTGGCGCGCGCTCCACAACGGCCAAATCTGGCGCAACAATACGGTCATCAGCTCGATCTATCATGCTGCCTTTCGCGATGCGCTCGAAAAACTCGGCTATTCGGTTCAGCTTCAGGGCAAGCACGGCACTTTTGAAATTGCCGGCGTCCCCAAAGCCATCCGCGAAGTGTTCAGCCAGCGCCGCGAGGCCATTTTGCAGACCGCGAGCAAATTGGGCATCGCCACTCATCAAGGCATGGACAAGATCACCGCCACATCGCGCGGCACAAAGATCGAGGAGGTTGACCGGGACGCGCTCAAAGCCGGATGGCAAGCGACAGCTGCCAATCTTGGCTTTAACCCCGAAGCCGTGGTCAATCAGGCAAAGAGCCGCGAGCAGTCCCAGCCCAGCCTGTTCCAGCGCAGCTTTGGCGGCGTCGAGCGGGCGATCAGCGACGCGCGCAGCTTCATTGTCGATGTCCTGAGCAAGCCCAGCGATGCACTGGTTGATACGGGCCTCAAACGGATCATGCTGACGGGGCCAGAAGCGCGCACCCAATTGGCGACGGCGAGCGCGGTGCGGATCCTCTCGCAGCGCGAAGCTGCATTCGAAGTCCACCAGCTGACCAAGACGGCGCTCGATCTTGGCCTGGCCGACGTCACCCCGGCGCTGATCGCGGCGCGCGTGACTGAGCTGGTCGAGCGCCAGCAGATCGTTCCCGGTGACAGCAAGCGGGCGGATAATGTCGTCACCATGCTGACCACCAAGGAAGCGCTCGCCACCGAAACCGGCATCCTCGCCGAGATTGGCCGAGGCAAGGGTGCGGTATCCCCGCTTGTCAGGCCAGACCGGGCTTTCGAGGTTCTGAGCGGCGCGGCCAAAGACCGCCCGCTCAATGACGGCCAGATGGCTGCGGCCGCATCGATCATATCCTCACCTGACCGCATTGTTGCAGTCCAGGGCATGGCGGGCGCTGGCAAATCAAC
>JBJOLA010000217.1:0-4868 GCA_046045815.1 Pseudomonadota bacterium | reverse complement strand
GTAATCCCACGCCAATAGGATCGGCCCGCGTGCCAGGCGCGCTGATCCTCATCGACCATCTGGATGATCTGGCCATCTTCCGCAATCAGATAATGGGCGGAGACTTTGGCTTCCGCATCGGTGAGCCGTGCAATCGCCGATGCCGCGTCCTGCATGCCGGTATAATGGAGCACAACCATCGTCACCGGCAATCCGCGTTCATCAAAATTGGGCGACGGCGTTTTGATCATAGCTGGCCTTCAATATCCCTAACCCGCGCCGTCCGGATCGTCACAATCGCAACGCCGGTTAACGCAATTAAGCCGCCTAGGATCATCAGCGGCGTCATCGGTGTGCCAAAGTAAAGCGAGGATGTGATTACCGCAATGACCGGGGCAAGCAACGTCACCGGCACGACCGTTGAAAGCGGGTGACGGCGCAGCAAGAGGCTCATCGCGCCCTGCCCCATGATCGTCGAGCCGAGCGCGGAGAAGAGTATCCAGCCGAAGGTGGAAAGCGGGACGCTTGGCAGCGCGCGCATCTGTCCGGGTTCGAAAGCCAGCGCGATTGGCAACAGCCCCAAGCTGCCGATCAGTCCCATCCACGCAAAAATAGAAAGTAGCGGAACGCCCGCCAGACGCCGTTGAATGAAGGAGCAAATTCCCCAGACGACGCCGCCTGCCGCCGTGATGATCAGGCCGAGCCGCTCATCAAGCGCGGCCGGATCAAAGACGATGATCGCCACGCCTGCAAAGGCGAGCAGCATGCCCGCGATCCGGCGCTTGTGAATCGTCTCGCCCAGAAAGATGACACCCAAAATGACGGCAACAGGCGATCCCAGTTGACCCGCAATCGCCAGCGCTGCCACGTTCGTGGAGACGGACAGCGCAAGGTTGGTCAATATGTAGAATATCACGCCTGAAAACAGACCGAGCCACAACAAATCCCGCATTTTCCCCGGAATGATTTTGAGCGCAGGCAGGCAAATCAGGAGAACCACCGTCTGCCGCAACCAGGCAGCCGTCAGGGGAGAGAGGTGATTAATTCCCTCCTTGACCGCGATCAGATTGAGGCCCCACATCAGGTTCATCATCGCCGCGATGGCATAGTCACGCAGGGTCAGGTGGTTGGTCACGCCAATCAGGCTGGAGAGGAGATGGTTGCCCCGAAAAGCAAGAAGGGTTCGCTGGCTTCTGAAGCCTGGATGGCACCACCGTTGTCCACCGCTAGCTTGTGCGCCAGCCACGCCGCAGCCGCGCGCGGTGCAAGACTATCTTCATCAACTTGCCCCAGCAGCGCCAGCCGCAGTTCGGGATCAAGCACCAGCCGCGGTCCTTCGGCGCGGATGACAATCTCCGTCACCTGCCCGCGCGTCTCTGCGCCGACATCCAACTGGCCGCCGCGCACCAGTGCATCCCCGGCAATCAATGCCAGGTTGAGCAGCAACTTGATCGCGGGCTTGGAAAGAGTTGCATCGGCAACGTCCCAACCCAGGGTGATCCGCCCGCCGGTGACGAACACCCCTTCAATCGCGGTTTTGGCTTCGCGCGAGTCAACCTGATCTCCAAAGCCACCCGCCGCACCGAACGCTAGGCGAAAGAATTTCAATTTGTTAGCAGAGGCTCGCGCGCTATCGGCCAGCAATTCCAGCACCCTCGCGCGCATTTCGGGATCATGTTCATCAGCCAGCAGCTCAATCCCATTGTTGAGCGCACCCACCGGACTGAGCAAATCATGGCACAGCCGCGAACAGAGCAGGCTTGCAAAATCAACCGCATTTATCGCCATGACGTCAAATCCCCTGAATTGCGTTCCCTTTGGCGAAACAGGGCGCGGGTTGCAAGGATTGTATGTTTGGGTAGGATGGGTTATGGTTCTACCTAAGGAGTAGGCTATGACCTATCATGCAAAAATATATGGCGGCGGCAAGATGGCAATACCTGCCGATGTCCGCAAGGCTCTCGGTATCAAAGATGGAGACCGGGTTACACTGGACATTGAGGACGGGCGTTTGACCGTTAAAACCCAAGCCCAGCTGATCAAAGAGATTCAGGCCTATTTCAAATCGTTCGTTCCCGAAGGTGTGAGCCTGGTCGACGAACTAATTGCTGAACGCCGAGCCGAGGCGGCGCGTGAGCAGGCCTAATGTTCTGGATGCATCGGCCTTACTCGCGCTTATGTTGGGAGAACGGGGATGGGACGTTGTGGCGAGCTACATCACCTTTTCACAGATCAATGCTGTCAACCTGAGCGAGGTCGTTGCAAAGCTGGTAAGTATCGGCAGCGATCCGGCGAAAGTTCATGAATATGCAGGTGGCACGAAAGCCAGAGTTGTCGCCTTTGATGACTCATTGGCATTTGCGGCGGGGCAACTCATCAAGTTGACCAAGCCTTATGGCGCTTCCTTTGGTGATCGAGCATGCTTGGCGATGGCACGACAAGAAGGCCTGCCGGTCCTAACGAGTGACACAGATTGGCGAGGATTAGACATCGGCGTGGAAATTATCTTCATTCGATAAACTCGAGAATGAGGGGCGCAAATCCGGTGTCTGTCGATTGCCACGCCGCTACTTTGGCATCGGCGACAATCAGCCAAATTTGCCCCTCGGCGGCCAGCGCCGCGTCGCGCGCTGACGGCTCTTCCACTCCGTTTGGATGCGAGTGATAACAGCCGACGATCTTCCGCCCACCTGCCCGCTCCGCCTTGTGCGCCGTGATCAGCGCCGTAGGATCAATCTCGAATGCGCGTGCCGGATCTTCCGCCACATTGATGCAATGCTCAATCGAGCCGTCTTCAAACAGCAGACCGCAGACCTCGACGTCGGGTGTTTTTGCTGCATGTGCGATCAATTCGTCGATCACGGCCCTTGATATTCTCAATCCCATCGCCACATCATTACATAATGAATGAGGGGGCTTCCAGCGTGAGCGCGATAATTGCGGCGGAAATGGACGGATGGCGGCTGGACCGTGCGCTTGCCGCGCTGATCCCGACCCTGTCTCGCGAACGCCTCAAGGCCCTCATTTCTAGCGGCCAGGTTAGCCTTGCGGGCGCGCTGAGCCGTGATCCCTCTGCAAAGACCAAGGCGGGCTCGGACTATCAGGTGGTCATCCCCGTTCCCAAACCCGCGCACAACGAAGCCCAGGATATCGCCCTCAACATTGTGTTTGAGGATGATCATCTGCTGGTGGTGGACAAGCAGGCCGGGCTCGTCGTGCATCCTGCCGCCGGGAATTTCGATGGTACCCTTGTCAACGCGCTCCTGCATCACTGCGCAGGGCGGTTATCGGGCATTGGCGGGGTCGCGCGGCCCGGGATTGTCCACCGGATCGACAAGGATACGTCAGGCCTGATGCTCGTCGCCAAGACCGACCGGGCACACGAAGGCCTTTCCGCGCAGTTCATGGATCATTCCATCATCCGCCGATATCAGGCCATCGTCTCCGGTCGCCCGATGCGTGACCGCGGCACGGTGGATGCGCCGCTCGCCCGCTCCGCCGCGAACCGCAAGAAAATCGCGATTGTTGAGGAAGGCCGGGGCAAACGCGCCGTCACCCATTGGCAAGTCATCACCCCCTTGAAGGGTGCGGCCTTGGTGGAATGCCGCCTTGAAACCGGGCGCACCCACCAGATTCGCGTCCACATGTCCTCCATCGGCCATCCGCTGCTCGGGGACCCGGTTTACGGGCGAATCACCCAAACCAACCGCGAGCTTCTGGGGCGGCTCGATTTCCACCGCCAAGCACTTCATGCGGCGGTAATCGGTTTTGTTCACCCTGTTGATCGCATAAATTTATCCTTTGAAAGCAAAATTCCTGACGATATGCAGCGACTGTTCAGCGAATTGAGTGTATAGGCATTGCAACACAGTGCGCATCGTCGGGTGCGCACCCTTGGAGAATGAGTGACATGGCTGGCAAAGCGCTAGTGAAACGTTCGACGGTTCCAACCTCGGTTCCTGCTCTTGGCAGTGAGGCGGGGCTCAACCGGTATTTATCTGAAATCCGCAAATTTCCAATGCTGACACCAGAAGAAGAATATATGCTGGCGAAGCGTTTTCAGGAACATCAGGACCCCGAAGCAGCGGCGAAGCTCGTCACATCCCACTTGCGACTCGTGGCCAAGATGGCGATGAAATATCGTGGCTACGGCCTGCCCGTTTCCGAACTGATTTCCGAAGGCAATATCGGCCTGATGCAGGGCGTAAAGAAATTTGAACCCGATCGCGGTTTCCGCCTCGCCACTTACGCCATGTGGTGGATCAAGGCATCGATGCAAGAATTCATTCTGCGTTCGTGGAGCCTTGTCAAAATGGGCACCACCGCCGCGCAAAAGAAACTTTTCTTCAACCTGCGCCGGATGAAGAGCAATCTGGCCGCATTTGAAGACGGGGATCTCAAACCCGCCGACGTCAAAAAGATCGCGACCGATCTGGGCGTGACCGAGGCCGAAGTCATCAGCATGAACCGGCGGATGGCGAACGGTGGTGATGCCTCGCTCAACGTCTCGTTCAATGAGGACGGTGAGGGCCAGTGGCAGGACACGTTGGTAGACGGTGGTCCGCTGCAAGATGAAGCCTTTGCCGATGCCGAAGAACGCATCGTCCGCCGCTCAATGCTGGTCGAGGCGCTATCTGCGCTCAACGAACGCGAACAGCATATCCTCACTGAACGGCGCCTGATCGAAGAGCCCAAAACGCTCGAAGAGCTGAGCCAGCACCACGGCGTATCGCGCGAACGCGTGCGCCAGATTGAAGTGCGGGCGTTCGAGAAACTGCAAAAGGCGATGATGCGGATTGCCGGCACCAAGGGCATGCTGGCCGCGACTTAGACAGGCTGGTGGGTTCGAACCGATTCGCCTAATCACGCGCAATTTTGCCGATGGTGGC
>JBJOLA010000210.1:0-10633 GCA_046045815.1 Pseudomonadota bacterium | reverse complement strand
GTTTTGCATGCATTCTCCCCCTTTTGCGGTGAGACTAGCGAGCAGTGTTCAAGACGTCCATAACTTGACTCTTAGCTTGGCCAAGCTACCTCGGCTAAGCTATGGGAGTGCTTGTAAACATTGGTGAAGCCAAGACGCGCCTTTCAGAATTGGTTGCGGCCAGCCTGCGCGGTGAGGATGTGGTTATTGCGCGCGCGGGCATCCCTGCTGTTCGTCTTGTACCCGAAGATGATAGCGCAAGCCCTCCGCCATGATATGACGCTTGTGACGTTTGATGAAAATATCCACAAATATACTGTCAAAACCCTCTGCTAGGCCTGCGCTCATGTCCACAACTTTCACTCTCGACACATCGACCTCCCGCGCGAACCCGACGCCGGCACCGATGAAACGGCTCACCGTGCCCGCCATTCGAGCGCATAAGGCCAAGGGCGTCACCGCCGAACCGCTGGTGATGCTCACCGCTTACACCGTGCGGATGGCGCAGCTGCTGGATCCGCACTGTGACATGTTGCTGGTCGGCGATTCCCTGGGCCAAGTGGTGTACGGATTGCCCTCCACGGTGCCGGTGACGCTCGACATGATGTGCGCGCACGGTGCGGCGGTCGTGCGGGGCAGTTATCATAGTGTGGTGATCGTCGATATGCCGTTTGGCAGCTACGAAGCCTCTCCCGAGCAGGCGTTTATGAGCGCTTCCCGGATCATGAAGGAAACTGGCTGTGCGGCGGTAAAGCTTGAGGGCGGCGCGGCGATGGCCCCGACAATCGATTTTCTGTCCAAGCGCGGCATTCCGGTGATGGCGCATATCGGGCTTACCCCGCAGGCAGTGAATACACTCGGCGGATACGGCGCGAGGGGGCGCACTCAGGAAGAACATGCGGCTATCCTCGATGATGCGCAGGCCGTGAGCAAAGCGGGTGCGTTCGCGGTAGTGCTAGAGGGCGTGTTGGAGCCCATCGCCCAAGCGGTGACGGCCACGGTGGACATACCCGTGATTGGCATCGGCGCATCGGCGGATTGCGACGGCCAGGTTCTCGTCGCCGAAGATATGCTCGGCATGTTCGAACGGGTGCCCCGTTTCGTCAAACGCTATCATGAAGTGGGTGCTGAGATCAGCAACGCGGCGGCGCGTTATGCCGCCGATGTCCGCGCTCGCACCTTCCCCACGCCCGATCAGACGTATCAGCCGAAATAACGGCGCTTCCCCTTCGCGTTGGTGGTCGCTAAGGAAGGCGAAATTTTTTAGATCCGGAGAAGTGCATTGGCGTCCACGCCACCTACCAACGAAGCCTTTTTGCGCGAAGTCGATGAGGAATTGCGCCGGGACCAGATCGAAGGTTTTTGGAAAAAATGGGGCCGCTGGCTGATCGGCGGCGTGTTCGCGGTTTTGTTCGCCTGGGGCGGCTGGCTGTGGTGGGACAATCGCAATACCGAGGCGGCAGGCCTTGAAGGCGAACAAATGTCCCAAGCCTTGGACGAACTCCAGAATAATGACATGGCCGGTGCGGGCGCCAAGCTCAAGACGCTGGCAGGCTCGACACGGGACGGATATCGGGTTTCGGCCAAGCTCGCCCAGGCTGGGGCGCTGATGCAAAAAGATGATCCCAAGGGCGCGGCCAAGATTTTCAGCTCGATTGCGGCGGATACGAGCGTCGCGCAGCCATGGCGCGATCTAGCGTTGATCCGTCAGACCAGCGCTGAATATGACACACTAAAGCCAACCGACATCATCGCGCGGCTCAAGCCACTCGCGGTTTCGGGAAATCCCTGGTTTGGCAGCGCGGGTGAAATGGTCGCCGTTGCCTATCTGAATTCAGGCCAACCTCATTTGGCTGGCAAGCTTTTTGGCGATATTGGAAAAGATGAAGGCGTCCCTGAAACGCTCCGTTCACGTGCCGTCCAGATGGCCGGCGTACTCGGCGTCGATGCGGTGAATCCTGCTGGCAAGGAAGAAACTAAATGAAGAATTTGCGTGCAGGTTTGACAGTTTTTGCGCTCGCATTGGCGCTGTCTGGATGCGGCGTGATCGGCGGCAAGGGCAACAAGCCAAAGACCCCGACGCTTGGGGAACGGATCCCGATCCTGTCATCTGAAACCGCCGTTGATGTTGATGCCTCGCTTGCAGATGTTGCGGTCGTGCTGCCGGATGCCGTTGCCAACACGGAGTGGACGCAGCCCGGCGGCAATGCATCGAAGGTGATGCAGCACCTCGCACTTGGCCCCGCGCTGGGGCCAGCTTGGCATGCAAAGATTGATGGCACGAGCAAATATATGCGTCTCGCCGCCTCTCCGGTGGCGGCTGAAGGCAAGGTTTTCGTCGTGGATACTTATGCCCGGCTTCATGCCTTTGACGGCGCCTCAGGCAGAGTTTTGTGGGTGAAGCAAATTGGGTCCGACAAGGATACAAAGGGCGGCGTTAGTTTTTGGTCTGGTGAAGTGCGCGGCGAACGTGGCTCCTTGTTCGGTGGCGGTGTCAGTTATGAGGACGGCAAGCTTTACGCGACGAGCGGCATTGGCGACGTGGCGGCCTTCAACGCGAGCGATGGCGCACAGATTTGGAAGGTCCGCCCCGGCGGTCCGCTGCGCGGTGCCCCCTCGATTGGCAACGGCAATGTCTACGTCACCAGCCAAGACAATCAGCTGTACGCATTGAACGCTGCTGACGGCACGACGGCTTGGAATGAAGCCGCGTCGCTTGAACTTTCTGGCGTGTTTGGCTCTGGCGCTCCGGCAATCGCGCAAGGCACCGTCGTTGCGGGATTCTCGTCGGGTGAACTCAACGCTTACCGTTATGAAAATGGGCGCTCGCTTTGGGCCGACGCTTTGTCCCGGACCAGTATTTCGACGACGGTTTCAAGCCTTTCGGATATCGACGCCAGCCCTGTGATTGATCGGGGACGCGTGTTCGCCATTGGGCAGGGTGGCCGGATGGTCAGCATGGAACTGGTGACCGGACAGCGTCTCTGGGAAATCAACGTTGCCGGCATTGATACGCCGTGGATCGCCGGGGAATGGGTGTTCGTGATTGATGATCAAGCGCGGCTGCTATGCCTCGCCCGTGCCACTGGAAAGTTGCGCTGGATTTCGCAATTGCCGCATTACCGCAAAGAAAAGAAGCATGACGGTGTTATCACCTGGACAGGTCCTATCCTGGCGGGAGGCCGTTTGATCGTGGCAAGTTCACGCGGAGAACTTGCGAATATCGACCCCGCGAACGGCAAGCTTCAGAGCGTGACAAAGGCAGGGGGTGCTGTATCGCTGCCGCCAATCGTTTCGAACAATACGCTTTTCATCCTCACTGATGACGGTCGCCTGACCGCTTGGCGATAGGGGCAGGGTCACCGGTGGCTGCCACCCTCCCCGTGGTCGCCATCATCGGCCGACCCAATGTCGGAAAGTCGACTTTGTTCAACCGTTTGGTTGGCAAGAAACTGGCGCTGGTCGATGATCGCCCCGGTGTCACGCGGGACCGGCGGGAGGGTGACGCTGAACTGCTCGGTCTGAAGTTCCGCATTGTCGATACGGCGGGATTTGAAGATAATGATCCTCAGTCTCTCCCCGGCCGGATGCGCATCCAGACGCAGGCTGCGGTCGATTCAGCAGACGTGGCCCTGTTCGTGGTCGATGCGCGCGCAGGTGTTGTGCCGCTTGATGAAGAAATTGGCCGCTGGCTGCGCGGATCGAAGACGCCGGTGATCCTGCTTGCCAATAAGGCGGAGGGGCGGGCCGCAGAGAATGGCATCCTCGAAACCTACCGCTTGGGCTTCGGGGATCCGATTGCGTTTAGCGCGGAACACGGCGAAGGTCTGAGCGAGCTCTTCTCTGAACTGCTTCCGCACATTGAACGGGAAGACGTGCCGGACGAAGCGGTGGAGGAGGAGGACGATTCTGACACGGCCCCCCTCAAGCTGGCCATCGTCGGGCGGCCCAACGCGGGCAAATCGACGCTCGTAAACCGGATGCTGGGTGAAGACCGGATGATCACCGGGCCAGAAGCGGGCATCACGCGCGATTCGATCACGATTGATTGGGAATGGCAGGGCAGAGAGGTCCGCCTGATTGACACGGCCGGCCTGCGCAAGAAATCCAAAGTGGAAGATAAGCTGGAACGATTGTCCGCCGCCGATACCAAACATGCGATTGATTTTGCCGAAGTCGTTGTGCTGTTGCTCGACGCGACGCGTGGACTAGAGGCGCAGGATTTGCGGATCGCCGATCAGATTTTCTCCGAAGGCCGCGCGCTGGTGATCGCCCTCAACAAATGGGACGTTGCTGAGAATGGCTCCAGCCTCTTCCAGGGCGTGCGCGGTGCCCTTGAGGAGGGTTTCAGCCAAGTGCGCGGCGTGCCCCTGCTGACGATCTCTGCGGCGACCGGCAAGGGCATTGATGAGCTGCTTCAGGCCGCCTTCGATACGCGCGCCGCGTGGAGCCAGCGCGTCACCACCGGCAAGCTCAACCGCTGGTTTGAAAACGCCGTCGAAAAGAACCCACCACCCGCACCGGGCGGCAAACGAATTAAGCTCCGCTATGCCACCCAAATCAAGACCCGCCCGCCAAGCTTCGTGATCTTCGGGACGCGGGTCGATCAGCTCCCCGAAAGCTACCGTCGCTATCTGGTCAACGGCATCCGGCGCGAGCTTGGCTTTGGCGCAGTGCCGGTGCGGCTGACGCTGCGTGCCCCCAAGAATCCATTCGACGACACCAAGGATTGATGAGACCCAACGGGGCACACCACGCGCGCTGATCACAAAAGGGGGTGCAGTGATCGAGTTGTTATCGCGACGCGTTCCGCCCGAAGGCCGGTTTTTCAGGAAAAAATGGTGCTGCCGGTGAGGATTGAACTCACGACCTCAGCCTTACCAAGGATGCGCTCTACCACTGAGCTACGGCAGCACATTAACCGCTTTCGGGCTAATAGAGGCGCGCCTATGAACAAAGCGTGTAGACGCGTCAAGGCGGTGAGCGCTATTGAGGGCCATGTCCAAAAATAAAGACGAACGCGCAAAGCGACTTGCCGAGGCCTTGCGGGCGAATTTGCGCAAACGAAAAGAGCGGAACAGCCCCGTCATCGAGGCTTGCGCGCCCCGCGACGCAGACAGTGAGGCGACTAGCCCCCTAACGCCTCAAGACGCTCAACCTCCCTGCCATAAGGCTTGATCCCAAACCAAAACGCGATTGCCGCCATTGGCAGCAAAACAAGCGCGATTCCCGACATCGCTTTCCACAGATCGGCTTCATTGTGAAAAATCCGGTCCGTCATCATGCCGATGAACAGGCTGCCCAGCGCTGACGAGACGATGAAGAAAAACAAATAGATGGCGGTGACTTGGCCGCGCATTTCATTCGGCGTCACGCGCTGGATCGCCGAATTTTGCGGCACAGCGCTGCCAATGCCAAACATCCCGCCAATCGTAGACATTGCAAGCGAGAGTTCGCCACTGGGCATCAGAGGCGCCGAAACCGCGAAGGGGATTGCGCAGACCATCATGATCACCGTCGCGCGAACGTTGGCGTCCTTGCGTCGCTTGGCGATCCATTCGACGAAGAGCGTCCCCAAGAAAGCGCCGAGCAGCGAGGCAACGAGGAACAATGGCCCGGACAAAAGGCCAATCCGGGCTTCATTCCATCCGTAGGTGCGGACCAGGAAGGGCACACGCCAGCTCATCAGCCCTTGTGCTTCGGTATTCGCCAAGGCCAGCCCAACGAACATCGGGATGTAGAAGCCTTTGCGTGCACCAATCTCCCTCAGCACAGTTGCAATCGGCAGGGATTTTCCCGGCTCTTTCACCCCGTGGCGCGGTGGTTCCTGAATGAAGAGCATCAGCACAGCAATGAGCAATCCCGGCGCACCGACCGCGATCAGGATCATCTGCCAGCCCCTGATCGTCAGCCCCATCCATATGATTGGGTCTTGCGTGGCGGCCCATGTTACCAATACGCCGCCCAAGATCATGCCGAGCGCGGTGCCACCAATATAACCGATCTGCAGGAAACCAATCGCCCGCGGGAGCTTCAGAGGCGGAAAAAAATCTGACAGAATCGAATAAGCCCCTGGCGCGTGGGCCGAGCCGCTAACCCCGACGAACATCCGGCTGACGAAAACCTGTTTGAAATTCTGCGCCAGCGCCCCAATCATCGTCAAAAGCCCGATGAGGGCAATGCCCCCCGCAAGGACGAACTTGCGCGGATAGATATCCACCAACCGCGCCAGTGGTATGCCGATCATCAGGAAGAAAATGACATTGGCCGGACCGATGAGCCAACCGAGCTGTTCATCACTCAGCGCGAAGTCAACCTTGATCCGCTGCGCCATCATGCCGAACACGCCTGCATCAAAGAAATTGAGCATTGTCGCGAGGATGACTATTGTCAGCGCATAATAGCCTGCACCTTTTGCCGGCCAGGCTTGATCCGCAGCGGCACTCGGTTGGTCTGTCATCGTCGCTCCCCTATTTGTATGCGAGACTAACAACTTTGCCGCACATGGGAAGGGGCTTTTGCTTGCGCCGGTTCACAGCTTGCGGCAATTGGAGTTCAGGAGGAGACGACCATGTTTCGCACGCTTACTGACATGATTTTTGTTGCCCCCCAGATCAGCGTGGACGCCGTAGCGGCGGCGCAGGCCGAGGGTGTGACGCTCGTGATCAACAACAGGCCGGAGGGCGAATCGGATGATCAGGTGCCCGGTGCCGATATCGAGGCAGCGGCACGCGCACTGGGGATGGACTATGTCGCGATCCCGGTGACGCATTCCGGCTATAGCCAACCCCAAGTTGAGGCGATGGAGGCTGCGCTTGATGGGGCAACCGGCAAGGTGCTCGCTTACTGCCGATCCGGCACCCGATCAACGATGCTGTGGGCGTTGGCTGAATCCAAAGGCGGGGCGGATCCCGATGCATTGACCAGCATTGCCGCAGATGCCGGTTATGACCTGACGCCGATCCGGCCGCTGATGGACATGCTCAAGAGCCAAGCCTGATGCTATCACAAATCATCCCGTCCGTTCTTTCGCTGGTCGCCATCTTTGCATTGGCACGTTTTGCAAAATGGCTGGGTCTGGGCGGCCAAGCACGAATTCGGGATGTGGATCATGCCAAGCAGATTGCTTTTGACAGCATATACGGATTTGCAGCTAGTGACGCGGTGGTAGACCGGGCGGGCTACGGCGCGCTTGTGAAAGATGTTGTGGGTCGCCATGTCCTGATCCGCGCGCAGGGAGTCCATTTCGTGACGCGGATGATCAAGCCACCCATCGAAGGAAGGCTCGATCACAAGTTCCTGACCATTGCTCTCAATGAACCCGATTTTGCGCCCGTCACGCTCAATCTGGGGGACGACGCCCAATTTTGGGCCGCTGGATTAAGGCATATACCCCGTGGATAAGCTGCCCGACCCCGTTCAATATGCCGTGCCTGTCTTCGTCCTCATGGTGATCGCGGAGATGTTGATCGCCAAACGCCAAGCGCCGGAGCGGTATGAGCCGCGTGATACGCTCTCTTCGCTTGGCTTCGGTTTTGGCAGCACGATCGCCGGACTGCTCGTCGGCGGCATGGCATTCGGGATTGCGAGCTGGGGCTATAGCCACCGCATCATGACACTGCCGAACGCCTGGTGGATGTTCCCGCTGGCGTTTGTGCTCGATGATCTCGCTTATTACGCCTTTCACCGTTCGGCGCACCGGGTGCGTTGGTTCTGGGCGGCCCATGTCAACCATCATTCGAGCCAGCATTATAATCTGTCGACCGCGCTGCGCCAAACCTGGACGGGCTTTTTCGCGGTGAGTTTTCTGTTCCGGTTGCCGCTGGCATTTCTCGGGTTCAGCCCTGCGCTATTGCTGTTCGTTGGCGGCGTGAACCTCATCTATCAATTCTGGATCCACACCGAAGTGATCAACAAGATGCCGCGTTGGTTTGAAGCAGTGATGAACACGCCGAGCCACCATAGGGTTCATCATGCCGTCAACCCGCGCTATCTGGACCGCAACTATGCCGGCGTATTCATCATTTGGGATAAGATGTTCGGCACTTTTACGCCCGAAGTTGATGATGAGAAAATCCGCTACGGGATCGTCAAGCAACTTGGCAATTTCAACCTGCTGTGGGGTATTTTCCACGAATGGATCGGCATTGCGCAGGATATGTGGAGCGCGCCGTGGAGCGCCAAGCTCCATTACCTGATCAAGCCACCGGGCTGGAGCCATGATGGGACCCGTGACACGAGCGACATGATCCGGGCGCGATGGGAAGCAAAGCAGCATGGATGAATTTGATATCGTCGTCATCGGCGGCGGGTCGGGGGGGAGTGCAGCGGCGGGTCGGCTGAGTGAATGCGGGCGCTTCACGGTCTGCCTGATCGAAGCGGGCGGCCGCAACACTCAGGTGCAGGTGCGCGCGCCGGGTCTCTTCCCTTTCCTACCGAAGAAAACCAACTGGGCATTCGAGACAGTGCCGCAAACCGGACTCAACGGGCGGACGGGGTTTCAACCACGCGGCAAAGGGCTTGGCGGTTCCTCGGCAATCAACGCAATGGTCTATATCCGGGGCTGCGCTTGGGATTATGACAATTGGGCCGCGCTCGGCTGTGACGGTTGGGGTTACACAGATGTACTTCCCTATTTCAAACGGGCGGAGGGCAATGTCCGCGGCGGCGACGCCCATCACGGCGGCGACGGGCCGCTTACTGTGAGCGATCAGCTCTGGCCTAATCCGGGCAGCCTCGATTTTGTTGAAGCGGGGGCGTCTCTGCAACTGCCGCGCAATGATGATTTTAACGGCGCACAATTCGAAGGCGTCGGCCTCTATCAGGTGACACAGCGCGGCGGGGAGCGGTGGTCCGCATCGCGTGCATATGTTGACCCCGCCCAAGCGGCAGGCCGACTCCACGTTGAAATGGACGCTCTGGTGGAGCGGCTGATCATCAAAGAGGGTCGCGCGGAGGGTGTCTCTGTCCGCCAAGGTGGTGCGGTCAAACAGATCCGGGCGCGCCGCGCTGTGATCCTGGCGGGTGGTGTTTTTGGCACACCGCAAACCCTGATGCTGTCGGGCATTGGCCCCGCCGATCATCTGAAGGCGCACGGTATTGAGGTGCTGATCGATCGGCCCGCCGTTGGCAGCGATCTTCAGGATCATATTGATTATGTCGCGGGTTTTGAAACCGGCGGTGATGTGTTTTCGGGGTCCAACCTTAAAACGATCTTCCGGACCGCAGGCAATCTGTTCCGATGGTTCCGCAACCGGACCGGACCAATGACGACGAACTATGCCGAAGCGGGCGGGTTCATCAAATCATCGCCCGATGTGGACGTGCCCGACCTTCAATTGCATTTCGTTCCTGCGATCCTGGAAGATCATGGCCGTACCAAAGTGAGAGAACCGGGATTTTCCGGCCATGTTTGCGTTCTCCGCCCCCATAGTCGGGGCACCGTGCGGCTGGTGAGCGCGGACCCCGCCGCCGCGCCGCTCATCGACCCGCAGTTTCTGAGTGATGACAGGGATATGGACGTGCTCAAGAAGGGGGTGCGTCTGCTCCACCGCATCTTGAGTGCGCCGCCGCTCGCCAAACACGGCGGCAAAGATCGCCATGATACACCGCTGGATGATGACGCAGCACTCGAACAGATGATCAGAGGCCGCTCAGACACCGTATATCACCCCGTGGGCACCGCACGGATGGGGAATGACCCACAGGCCGTCTGTGACCCCAGGCTGCGTGTACGGGGCGTACAGGGCCTCTACATCGCCGATGCTTCGATCATGCCGCGGGTCGTTTCCGGGAACACCAACGCGCCCAGCATCATGATCGGCGAACGGTGCGCCGATTTCGTGATGCAAGATTTGGGATAGGATCGGTGTGGAGTTTTGAAAATCAGCATGCCAGCGGCATGTCATTTTCAAAACTGGTGGAGCCTAGCGGGATCGCACCGCTGACCTCAACACTGCCAGTGTTGCGCTCTCCCAGCTGAGCTAAGGCCCCATCGTTTGGGAAGCGCGGCCTTTAATCCAGACCGCGCCCAAAAATCAAGTGCTGACCTTAAACGTCACCCTGCGTTTCGCCGGTATCGACACCCAGATCATCATCGCCACCCAGATCGACTTCATCATCGGGTGAGACTTCTGCATCTTCATCAACTTCCAATTCTTCCAGATCATCGCCCAGATCCGAATCGGGCTTGGCGGCATCGGGCTTGGGAGCATCTTCACCAAAGGGCATGGGCTGCTTGGACTTCAAGACAGGCTCTGGCGTCCAGACGTTGCCGCACGCGATACAATTGACCGGCTCGTCTTTCATCAAATCGTAAAAGCGTTCGCCACATTTTGGGCAATTGCGCTTTGTGCCCCATTCAGGCTTCACCATGAACCAACAACCTTTTCAATAGAATCAATAAGGCCGGAGAAGCAGCAGATCGTAGGCGACACGGTGTCGACGGTCCGATCTGCCGGAGAATCCCCGGCAATCGACGCGCGCCTTGCCATAGGGAAACGGCGCTGTCAAAAGCCGCGCGATGACGACACCTGTTTCTTTCTCCCAAAGCGGACCTCTAACCGGCACCGTAACGGTTCCCGGCGACAAAAGCATTTCGCACCGTTCGCTCATGCTTTCTGCGCTGGCGGTTGGCGAAAGTGTGATCGACGGA
>JBJOLA010000192.1:0-3614 GCA_046045815.1 Pseudomonadota bacterium | reverse complement strand
ATAATCCGCTCCTTCGCCTCCGCCGTCCAACGCCGCCGACCAACACCCGATGCAATCACATCCACACGCTGCACCCCAGCACCAACTGGAGACACCATCACATGTTCGAATATATCACCATCATCCATCGCTCTGCATACTCCCCTTCAGCAGCATACATAATGGCAACGACGATCAGCGAAATGTGGGAAGGATTTGGCGCTTACCCTGTTGCGTTTCATTCGTCTGTCTCCTTGAAAACGGACTCTACTCATTTCTGGCTACATTTCAGGAGTGCACGTCACTTACGCAAAATGATGATGCGCATCGAGACAACAGGACGACGACCTGAGGCGAACGCCCGCGTGCTCAGTTACTTCAGGGCTCTGCCAATCGCTCAGATTTGGGGTGCCGTTGTCCAACTATCGTAAGCGCCAAATCCTCCCCACATTTCGCTAACGATTCCATCGGCTATGTATGCCAGTGAACGGGAGTGCACAGCATGATGGGTGATGGTGATATATTCGAACATATGGTTGATCGCGCTGATGGTGATGGCGTTCGCCGGATGGATGTTATTATATCGGGCAGTGGACGGCGCTCATGGTCGCCTGATGTGAAGGCGCGGATAATTGCGGAGAGCATGGTTCCAGGCGCGAATGTGGCTGAGGTTGCGCGACGCAATGACATGCGGCCGCAGCATTTGTATATGTGGCGGCGTGCGGCGATGGAGCGGATGGCGGCTCGGGGTCGTGATCATCTCGCATTTGTGCCTGCCATAATCGAAGAGACACCGGCCACACCCACCGTCAACGACGCCCGCGGCGGCAACGCTTATAGCCCCGAGATCAGCGTTGAACTGGCTGATATGATGGTGCGCATTCCTGAGCGCGCCAGCGCGGATCATATTGTGCACGTCTTGCGAGCCGTTCGTGCCGCATCATGATCATCCCATCGGGGCCGCTGAAAGTGCTGGTGGCAGTGAAGCCTGTCGACTTTCGCAAGGGCATGGTCGGGCTGGCGACATTGGTTAAATCCGAGTTGCAGCGCGATCCCTTCTCGGGGGTGATGTTCGTGTTCCGCAGTAAAAGAGCGGACAGGTTAAAACTGTTGCTCTGGGATGGCACCGGCCTGGTGCTTGTCACCAAGCGGCTGGAGGAAGGGAACTTTCGCTGGCCGCGGGGTGGCGAGGGGTCGATGAACCTGACGCCAGCACAGGCAGCGGCGCTGATCGAAGGGCTCGATTGGACGCGGGTTCATGCCCAACCTGTGGCGCGTCCGGTGCTGGCGTAATAGGTCGCAGCCCTGAATCGCTTGGTCGCAAAGCGTGCGACATGAGGCCCAGGAATGGCTAAAATGCAGGTATGGAAGCGCCGCAAGAACAGCTGCCCGATGACATTGCGGCACTCAAATCGATCATCATTGCGGAGCGGCTTCGCAATAAGCAGTTGGAACATCTGATCGCGCTTTTGCAGCGGATGCAGTTTGGCAAACGCTCCGAGAAAATCGCGCCCGACCAACTGGCACTGGCGCTTGAAGACAGCGCTATTGGTCATGCCGAGGCCGAGGCACTCATTGAGCAGAGCAAGGAGGCAACCGCGGCAAAAACGCGCAAGCGCCGTGATCCTGAGACGCCACGTGCGTCGCTCCCTGCGCACCTGTCGCGCATTGAGGTGGAGATCATGCCCGACGCTACCGAATGCCCCTGTTGCGGTGGCGAGCTTCATCGTATTGGTGAAGATCGCGCTGAGCGGCTCGATGTCATCCCTGCGCAATATCGCGTGTTGGTGACGGTGCGGCCCAAGCTCGCCTGCCGTGCGTGCAGCGATGGTGTCGCCCAGGCATTAGCTCCCAAGCATATTGTCCCCAGCGGCTTGCCCAGCGAACGGTTGATCGCCGATGTGCTGATCAATAAATACGCCGATCACCTGCCGCTCTACCGTCAATCACAGATCATGGCGCGGCAGGGTGTGATCGTGGATCGCGCCACGCTCGCCAACTGGGTGGGGGCCGCAGCAGCGCGGCTCAAGCCGTTGGTCGAGCTTATGAAGGGCGAACTGCTGAGCAGTGCGCGGCTGTTCGTTGATGAAACGACCGCAAAAGTCCTCTCGCCCGGAACCGGCAAGACCAAAACCGGCTATATGTGGGCGATGGTGCGTGACGATAGGCCCCATGGTGGTTCTGATCCTCCCGCAATCGTCTATACCTATATGCCAGGGCGTGGCGGTGGGTGGGCGGCCAAGCTTCTGGGCGGCTATCGTGGAATCATGCAGGTCGATGGCTATGACGCCTATCGCCAGTTCGGCAAAGCTGATCGCCCCGGCGGCCCTGCGACGCTCGCCTTTTGCTGGGCGCATGCACGTCGTTACTTCTTCGATGCGAACAAGGGTGATGATGCGCCGATTGCTGAGGAGGCCTTACGCCGGATCGGTATGCTCTATGATATTGAGCGCGACATAAAGGGCCAATCGCCCGGCTCGCGCCGCGCCGCCAGGCAGGAGCGTGCCAAGCCACTGATCGACGCTATGCGCCCCTGGCTTGAAGAAAAGAAACGCCGCATGTTCAGCGGCTCAAACACACTCTTCGCCATCAACTACGCCCTCAACCATTGGGCAGGGCTCACTCGCTTTCTCGACGATGGCCGCATTGATCTTGATAACAACCCAGTCGAGCGATCAATGAGGACTATGGCTCTCCAGCGGAAAAATGCCCTCTTCGCAGGCCACGATCTCGGCGCTGAAAACTGGGCCGCCATCGCATCACTAATCGAAACCTGCAAACTATGCGGCATCAACCCCAACGCCTATCTCACCGATGTCCTCACCCGCATCGTCACCAAGCGCGATGGCGACACACTCAA
This sequence comes from Pseudomonadota bacterium, assembly GCA_046045815.1. Classification (GTDB taxonomy): domain Bacteria; phylum Pseudomonadota; class Alphaproteobacteria; order Sphingomonadales; family Sphingomonadaceae; genus Aquisediminimonas. The sequence continues at coordinate 775 of JBJOLA010000192.1, read as the reverse complement.
CGACCTGCTCCCCCACAAATGGATCAACACAAACCGTGATGGTGATATGTTCGAATATAACACCATGCCTATTGCCGCGTAGCACGTGGGGGTGATTTGGCGCTTACGGTTGACCTTCGGTCGCCTACTGCTCACATCCGACAGATCATACCACACCGACAGCAGCAGCGCTTTGAACATCGCCAGCGGCGGCCATGCGGGCTCGCCTTTCGCGCTGGCATGAACTGGCCAAAGAATGCCTGCGACCCTGTCCCAGTCGATCAGACGGGAAAGATCGTCAAGCGATGACGCGCTCCCCGATGAAACTGCAAAACCAAGACGCTCCTGACCAATCGAACGATGTGCCATCGCCACCCCCAATATGCTGTCAAACACATTGAATCAGTGACTTGACCTCTTGTCCAGCACTACCCGCGCACAGGTCTCCTAAATTCACGTGCGCAACCTGTCTGCGGCTCTCAATTTTCCCAGTCTGTCAGGCCGGTCTGGGCAATGCACTGCAAATGCCCGCTGTCGTCACTGAGATCAAAACTTTGAGCAATATCGCCGGAGGCCAGTCAACTCGGCGACGATTTCGTCCGGAACATCGAAAACAGGTTGACCAACCCTAATTCTACGCCTTTAATCAAATACATCTGATAGTTAATCGATTCGCTGATTGGTTAATTTCGGCAAAAGTATAATAAAAACGGAAGTCGCACCGGGTAAAATTCTGCCCAATCTTCTCCAGAATGGGGGCGATATGCTGACTTTTGTTTACAGTTTTGATCGATTT
>JBJOLA010000176.1:0-10838 GCA_046045815.1 Pseudomonadota bacterium | reverse complement strand
AAAGCGCAGATTTTTCTCGATACAAATCAAGTGTTTGTTGGTTTCGGCGTGTTGCTGGAATGCGAATGGGTTTTGCGCTCGCAGTATCAGATGCAGCGATTGGAAGTGAATGCCGCGCTCCGAGCATTCATCCGATTAGGGCCCGTGCACGTGGCAGACCGGGAGGGCCTGAATTGGGCCATCGAACGCCATGCTGCCGGCGCGGATTTTGCGGATATGCTCCATCTAATTGACGCAGGCAGCTCAGAAGGTTTTGCAACGTTTGATGGCAGCCTTCAAAAGAACGCCGGAACAGAAACGCCACTTCAGGTCATTTTGATTTAGGCGAAGTTGATAGACTCTCCAAACGTTGAGGTCCGGCGATCTGGTTAAGTCTAATCTCCAATAGAAATCCGCATGGCGCTCTTCGAATATCCGCACGCCCCCTGCATTGCGCCCTATTGCACGCCTGCTATGATCGCGCGTAAGCAGACCAATCACCGAGGAATTTACATGAGCCGCACATTGCTCGCCGCCCTTCCGCTTATCGCGATCGTCACTTCCCATGCCCTCGCTGCACCAGCCGAACCCGCCCCGGTATCGGCGCTCGTCAAGGCGGTCGATATTCCGTTCGAACAATTCACACTGTCAAACGGGATGCGTGTCATCATCCATACCGACCGCAAGGCACCGGTGGTGGCGGTATCCGTCTGGTATCATGTCGGCTCCAAGGATGAGCCCAAGGGGAAGACGGGTTTTGCGCACCTGTTTGAGCATCTGATGTTCAACGGTTCGGAAAACGCCAAGGGCGATTTCTTTGAGCCGCTCCAGCAAATAGGCGCGACCGACATGAACGGCACCACCTGGTTTGATCGCACCAATTATTTCGAGACTGTGCCCACCGGCGCGCTTGACCGGGTGCTGTTCCTGGAAAGCGACCGAATGGGCCATTTGCTCGGCGGGATCGATCAGGCCAAGCTCGATAACCAGCGCGGCGTGGTTCAGAATGAAAAGCGTCAGGGCGATAATGCGCCGTTCGGGCTGGTTGACTATGTCGTATACGACACGCTGTTCCCGGGCTCTCATCCGTACCGCCATGCGACGATTGGATCGATGGCTGATCTCAACGGGGCCAGCCTTGAGGATGTGAAGAACTGGTTCCGCGCGAAATACGGACCAGATAATGCGGTGCTTGTGCTCGCTGGCGATATTGACGCCGCGACCGCCAAGCCACTGGTCGAGAAGTGGTTCGGCGATATTCCACGCGGTGTCGCGGTGAAGCGGATCGCGGCACCCGTCCCGACGCTCGCCAAGCCGGTCTCGAAGGTAATCAAGGATCAGGTGCCTTACACCCGGATCATGCGTCACTGGGCCGTTGAGGGTGTTAACGGCAAAGATAATATGGCGCTCCAGGTGGCCGCGTCGGTGCTTGGAGGGCTCTCCTCCAGTCGGCTCGACAATGCTTTGGTGCGCGGCGACAAGAGCGCGATCCATGTGGAGGCGGGCGTCCAATCTTTCGAACAAGTCGGTCTGCTATCGGTATCGGCAGATGTGAAGGCAGGGCAGAATGTCGCTGCGGTTGGCAAAAGGCTCGATGCGTTGATCGCCGATTTCCTCAAGAACGGCCCGAGCATCGATGAAGTGCGGCGTGTCGCCACCAAATCTCTCGCGGGAACGATCAGTGGATACGAATCCGTCGGCGGATTTGGCGGGAAGGCGGTCGCGCTGGCGGAAGGCCTCGTCTATTCAGGCGATCCGGCGAAATATAAGGCGGATTTGAATGAGCTGGCCGCGCTCACCCCGGCGCGCGTCGCGGCTGCGGCGCGCAAGTGGATGTCGCGCCCGGTTTTCGCGCTGACCGTTGTCCCAGGGGCAAGAGACAATTCACCAGCGATGCGCGCAATCACCGGTGATGTGACGTCTGCGATGGGGCGCGGTCCAGCGCACTATCGCGATCCGAAGGCACCATACGCCGGCGGACCGCTTTCCGTATCCCCGGACCGCAGCAAGTTCCCTGAAGTCGGGACGCTCGCCGCGCTTGAGTTCCCAAAGATTGAGCGGGCCAAACTTTCAAATGGGATCGAGGTATATTTCGCCCGACGTCCCTCGGTGCCGGTTGTGCGGGTCGCGGTCAGCTTTGACGCTGGTTTTGCGAGCGATCCGGCAAACGCGCGGGGCACGCAGTCGCTGATGTTGGCGCTCATGGACGAAGGCACCAAGACTCGGAATTCAGTGCAGATTGCAGAAGAGCAGGAGCGGCTCGGTGCGAACATTTCGACCGGCGCGTCGATTGACCGGACCACGATTGGCCTGTTTGCGTTGACGCCAAACCTTGCGCCGTCGCTCGATCTGCTTGCCGATGTCATCCGCAACCCCGCCTTTTCTCCTGCCGAGGTGGAGCGGCTAAGGGGTCAGCAACTCGCTGGCATCGCGGCGCAACTGAGTGATCCCAACGGGATCGCCCGCTATCTCCTCCCGGAAAAGCTGTTTGGCCGGGATCATCCCTACGGCGCCCCTTCGGCCGGGTCCGGTGAAGCTGCGGTCGTTTCCAAATTGTCACGTGACGCGCTGATTTCCTATCATAGCAACTGGCTCCGCCCGTCAAAGGCGCAGATTTTTGTCGTGGGTGATACGACAATGGCGGCGCTCACGCCGCTGTTGGAGGCGCGCTTCGGCACATGGGCTGAACCTGCCACAGCCGTGCCAGTGAAGAATTTTAGTGCGCCGGTGCCGACACCGACGTCCAAAATCTATCTCGTAGATCGACCCGGATCGCCGCAATCCGTGATCCGGGGTGGATTGGTGCTGGACCAAACGGGTCGGGATGATCTGATTGCGCTGAACATGGCCAATGATGTGCTCGGCGGCTCCTTCCTGTCGCGCCTCAATACGGACCTGCGAGAGACCAAGGGCTGGTCTTACGGCGTGGGTTCTCGCGTTCAGGACAATGAGGCGCGCGCCGTTTATATTGTCAACGCTCCCGTTCAGACGGATAAGACTGGCCCTTCGCTGTCTGCCCTGATCGCTGACACCAAGGCCTATCTCGGCGCCGAAGGAACTACGGCGGCGGAACTCGAGCGGACGATCAACGGTGCGGTCCGTTCCCTGCCGGGAGATTTTGAGACATCTGATTCGGTGCTTGGTGCAATTCAGAAGATCATCTGGCTCAATCGGCCTGATGATTTTTACACCAATCTTCCAAAAAAATATCGCGCGCTGACGGCAGCCGAGCTCGACGCTACGGCGCGCAAGTCGTTGAACCCTGCAAAGTTCGTTTATGTGGTGGTGGGTGATGCAAAAACCGTGAAGGCTCAGCTTGACGCGGTTGGCTTACCAGTTGAAACACTGGCATCACCCGCTGCCAAATAGGCCGCTCGTTTAAGGAGAAGAAATATGTCAGTTGCCGGTTCCTATGAATGCGTCGTCAAATCCCCGATGGGTGATCAAAAATCAGTCATGACCGTCAATGTTGATGGCGATAGCTGGAGCGGCACCAACGCCGGTGCGCAAGGCTCGCTCGATTGCTATGATGGCAAGGTCGATGGCAATACGCTCACCTGGAAAATGGACATGAAAGTCCCGATGCCGATGCTACTCGAGGGCACTGCAACAGTTGACGGCGATACGATCAGCGGCAGCGTGAAGGCCGGCATGTTTGGATCAATGGCGCTATCGGGTACGCGCGTTAGCTAAGCTGCATTCTGTGACGTGATCTGCATCTCAATCGGTAGGGTGGCGACGATATCGCCGTCTCCCTGCATGAGATGCGGGCCATCACCACTGACTGACAGACTGGTGCAAGTGAGGTGCCGGGCATTTTGCAGGCGGTGCGCCTTGCCAAGCATCGTGGCGATCATGAACTGGGCAAAGTCGCGACGTCTCGCTTTGGTGAGCGCCACAACATGTAGCACCGGCTGATCAACCCGTGCAGTTGGGGCAAAGCTCCACGGCCCTGCAAAGTAGCGCCCATTAGCGATGTAAAGGGCTTCACAGTCCATCGCGTTGCCGTCGATCTCAACCGATAGTTTAGGCCGTTGCCATTTGACGAATTGCTGGGCGAGCGATGCGGCATAGGCGAATCGACCGATCCGTCGTTTTAGATCTTCCGAGACTCCGGCAACCGCTCGTGAATCCGGGCCAACGCTGGCACAGGCCACGAACCACCCTTCGTTCAATTTGACAGGATGCAACTGGCGGGCGGTTTCAAAACTCGCCACAAAGGCTTTCGGCGTTCTGGGGACACGCCATTCTCGGGCAATCAGGTTGATCGTCCCCATCGGATAAATGCTCATCGGCGGTTGCGACGCATGGCCCGCAAGCGCGCTCACCACCTGGCGGATCGTTCCATCTCCGCCCGCGACACAGAGGTGGTTGGTGCTATCCCCCAGCGCAAAGGCAGTTTGCGACGAACATTCCGTCATCAGCGGGCTATGCCCGGCTTTGGTGAACGCACGCTCCAGCGCCGCAAGCCGAGGCGCGTTAAAAGACCCTGCCAACGGGTTGTACACGATCTGAACGCGACCTAAGGAAATAGTGCTCGCCCCTCTGTTGCTCTCCCTTTGGCCCATTTTTCAGCAATCGACAAGCAAGGCGTAAGGGTGGGTTGAATATTTTTCAAAGGCGTGTGACGGAAATTTTTTAATTCTGATATTTGAGCCAAGGATATTGAATGCCTGCTGCATGGTCACTCGTCCTCGCCTATTATAACGAGGCCGCCTATTTGCCCGCGACGTTGAAGGCCTTGGCGGCACAGGATTTTCGGTCCTTCACATTGATCCTGATCGACAATGCGTCAACCGACGGCTCAGCGGCAATCGCGCGGGACACGATGTCGAAATACACAGATGTTGATGTCGTCTATCTTGAAGATAAACGGCCGGGCCAGCTCAATGCGCTTGAAACGGGGCTGGCGCGCGTTGCCACGGAATATGTTGCGATTTGTGATGCCGATACGATCTATCCGCCGCATTATTTGAGCACAGCAAACCGGCTGCTGACACATGCCAGTGACAAATTTGTTGCGGCATTGGCCTTTGGCGTCGGTGCTGATCCCACCGAGCGCCGCTCGCGCATCCGCCGTTTTATCTATGCAAAAATAATCGCGCGGATATTGCGGTTTCAAGCACATGACGGCGGTTTCGGCTATTGTTTTCGGACAGCAGCCCTGATGAAGGTCGGCGGCTATGCCCCGCAGCATTGGCAACATGTGCTCGCCGATCATGAATTGATGAACCGCGTGTTCCGCATGGGGCAGGCGGTTTACGATCCCGATTTTTGGTGTCAGCCTTCAGACCGCAGGCCGGATAGCCCGAGCACGCGCTGGAATCTGCTTGAGCGCATTCTCTATCACGCCACGCCGTTCGCGTTGAAAGACTGGTATTTCTATCGCTTTCTAGGGCCCCGGTTTCAGCAGCGCAAAATGAGCGCCCTCAACTACCGTACCGATCGCAATTGGGAAGCGGGCGCGTGAAGCATTATGATTGGTTGATTGTTGGCGCAGGTTTTACCGGTGCCACGCTGGCGGAACGGATCGCATCTCAGCTTGGGCAAAAAGTTCTGGTGATCGATCAGCGGGATCATATTGCGGGCAACGCGTTTGATGCGCCCGAGGCGGACGGTTTGCTGGTGCATCGCTACGGCCCGCATATCTTTCATACCAACAGCGATACAGTGTGGAATTATCTCTCGGGCTTCACCGCGTGGCGTCCCTATTTCCATAAAGTGCTTGGTCATATTGATGGCCAATTCGTCCCGTTGCCGTTCAATATCAATTCGATTGAAACGATTTTTCCGCAAAAATTGGCGCAAGACATTATCGGCGCATTGGTGGACGATATTGGTTTTAATCAGCGCGTGCCCATCCTGAAGCTGCTGGAATCGGATCGCCCTGAACTCAAACTCATCGCCGACTATGTGTTTGAAAAGGTGTTTAAGAACTACACGCTCAAACAATGGGGATTGCTGCCAACCGAATTGAACGCGGGCGTCACAGCGCGCGTTCCGATCGCGATCAGCCGCGATGATCGCTATTTTACCGATCGGTTTCAGGCGATGCCGCGCGATGGCTATACCGCGATGTTCAAGCGGATGCTCGATCACCCAAATATCGATGTGCAGCTTTCCACGCCGTGGAGCCCGTCCTTTCCGGAAGTGGCGGACAGAATGATTTTCACCGGGCCGATTGATGCTTATTTTGGTGAGGCGCACGGCCCCTTACCCTATCGGAGCTTGAGGTTTGATTTTGTGCGGGAGGCAAAGCGTCACTATCAGCCGGTGGGCACGGTGAACTATCCCAACGAATTTGAATTCACCCGGATCACCGAGCAAAAATATCTTTCGGATCATCAGTCCGATGATACGTTGCTCGTTTTTGAATATCCCGAGGCCTATGTGCCGGGAACGAACGATCCCTACTATCCGATTTTGAACGACGCCAGTCAAAGCCTGCTCAATCGCTACACCGATGACGCGAAGGACATTGCGGACAGCGTGCTGTTTGCCGGCCGGCTCGCGGATTATTGCTACTACAACATGGATCAAGCCTGCGCCCGTGCGCTTTCCCTGTTTACGAAGAGGATTGTGCCAATGGCCGACGGAAAGACGCGCGGTCGTTAGGTCCGCGACTTGTTAGTTCAATGGCAAGGTTCTTGACGTTATTTTGTCGGCGCAGGGGCTTCGGTTTTTTTAGGGGAAACAATTGACGCGACTGCAGTTGCGAAGCCGTTCTCGATATCTGAAGTGGAAATAATGCCACCGGCAATCCCGCCTAATACAAGGCCTTTTCCAACCTTATACTGGCCCGAAAGCTTGCCATCAGTATCGAGAAAACTGACCAGAGCCTCCATATGGATCTGTCCCAAGCCGATTAGTGCCAGTCGCGCAACGCCATTTCCGTGATCGAAACGCGTAAAGAGCAACCGCATCGCGTAGACCGAAACCCCTGCCGCGGAGCGCCCACCGGCAGGCGCCTGAGCATCGAGTCGCTTCTTTATCTTTTCAAGAATATCCGCGCGGTCCTTATCATTCACCCATATCCCTTCGGCAGCCTCAAGGGACACATCAGAGATAAACACCGGTCCGGTGGCCGCCGCATCGAGGTTTTTGATCACGACCGGCTTCGCCGCCGCATTTGCCGTAACGCCCAGCAACAGGATGCCAGAAATGGCAAAGTTTAGAATTTTGCGTAACATGAACTCTTGGTTCCTTCGCCAAAACGTCACAGAACTTCTCTCAACTGGCGGCGAACGCTGAGTGTCACTTCGGCGTCGTACCTGCTGGAACTGTATAATTGAGTGCTTCGACCGTGTGGGCATGCAGTTGCTGACCATTGGTAATCTGAGCCGCATGACCCTTCACCAAAATTCCGCCAACGATCCCAATCGCGACGACGGCACCAACGGCTGCGCCACCATTGCCTTTACCTTCTTGGCGATGCCTGCCTGTCAAAGCGACGCGCTGGCCGTTGAGTGTGAGTGAGTTGAATTCGACTTCCATCTTGCCTGACTTGCCGAAGGAACCCGCTTTTTTCTGGTAAGTGACAGTGCCTTCACCCACCGTGCCACGCGGGATCACGACATAGCCGTCCTGCATAACGTCAGCAGCTGTTGAAAGGTTGAACTTGCTACCCTTCTTCATCGTCTTGCTTGTCAGCAATGTGTCTGGCGTCACAACGACGTCTGTGTTGGCGGGCAGAACCAACGACATGGGCGCTGGCGGAGTGGCGACGGTTGCAGGCATCGAGGCTGCCGTCGTGGCGGTGGCCGACACCGGCAACACCACAGGATCGGTGCTCGCGACCGCAGCAGTCGACAAAAACACAGAAGTCAGAATTACGAAAGAATGTCGCATGAAATAGCCCCCCTATATAACCACGGAAAAAATACGACGTGGCAGATTGAATGTGTATCGAAAGAATTCGATGGACGCAAATTGTTCACGAACGCCCAGATGTCGGGCATCAGATTGAACAAAATAATGTGGTACGGAGGGAGGTGACTGACGCGTTTAACCAGGCTGATTTGCCGCCGCCAGAATTGTCGCGGCCGTCTCTTCGATGGTGCCTGCAACGACAATCGGATCGCCGCCGACCATGCCGACGTTGGTCTGGCCATTTTCAGCCGAGCGTAACCAGGCGACATTTTCCGCGACCACCAGATAATCGCCACCGCGCGATTTGAGAAAAACGAATTTCATGCCTGAGTCTCCTGACACGGAGGTCACTACGGCAACAAACTCTGTTTTTGATTAACGTCAGACCCCAACGCCTTGGAGCAGTTTCGGCAGCGCGCCGCTTGTGCCCCGGGCTTCTGCCATGAAGACTGATTTGAGCGGACTTATCCGTTGCACTGCGCCGAGGCCGAGGCGGCGCACGGCTGAAGCGGTCTTGCCGGGGATGCCGAAAAGGCGGGTCAGACTGTCGGTGGCAACGGAGACCAGCAGGCTATCGAGGCTGCGCCACCGTTCGTAACGGGTGAGGAGTTGCGCGTCGCCGAGGTCCAGCCCGAGCCGTGCGCCGTCGACCAACACTTCGACCAAAGCCGCGACATCTCGGAAGCCCAGGTTCAGCCCTTGCCCGGCAATCGGATGGATGCCGTGCGCCGCATCGCCAACCAAAGCGAGGCGTTCCGCCGTAATGCGCGCGGCGTGATGAAAGCCGAGCGGATAAGTTGAGCGCGGGGCTGCCATCGAAATGTCTCCGAGCAGCCCCCCTGTCCGTTTCGATATTTCGGCCAGAAACGCACGTTCGGATAATGCGAGGATGCCCGGCGCGTCGGCTGCCTTGACTGTCCACACCAAGGCGGACCGGGTTCCTGGCTTCAGAGGCAACAAAGCGAACGGACCGGCGGGGTAGAAAATCTCATGCGCCACGCCGCCGTGGTTTACCGAATGATCAAACGCCGAGATGATCGCGCTATGATCATATTTCCAGTTGGCAATCTTGATGCCCGCCGCCACGCGGGTGGGAGAGCTGCGCCCCTCTGCGGCCACCAGGAGCGACGCTGAGAGGGTCTGTCCGCTTTCCAGCGTCACATGCACCCCGGATGCGTCGCGCACCACCTCAGCCGCCTTGTCGGGCACGTGAAGGGTGACTCCTTTGGCCTTGAGCACGGCATCCCGCAGCGCTGACCTGAGCACCCGGTTTTCGACCATCGTGCCCAGTGGTTCATCCTCTGCTGCCGTCGTAAAATCGAGCGCGCCCTTCTGGAGGCCGTCGCGGACTTCGATGCGGTGGATCGGGCAACCGAGAGGCTTGAGCGCATCCGCGACGCCGATCACGTCGAGCATCTTCCAGCTGGCACTCGCGATAGCGCTTGCCCGGCCGTCAAAGCCCGCCGCAAGTGCCTTGGCCGGGTCCATCGGATCCACGACCGCAGAGGTCAGCCCATGTGCGTCCAAGGCCAAGGCTAATGTCTGCCCGACCAGGCCGCCGCCCAGAATGATCACGTCCACTCGTTCCATCGCTGCTCCATAGCGCCCCACCGCAGCGTCACAAAGCGGATTCGGGGGACTCTTGACGGCGAGTCACCGGAAAGCGCATTAAGGCATCTGGGTATTTGTGGGGGTTAAAGGCAATCATGGCTAGTCGGTCGATGACCCTGGGAGACAGTATGAAGCGCGGCGCCCTGCGCAGCGGTGCGCTGATCGGCGCGATTGGCTTGGGGCTGGCCTCAATCCTGCTGCTGGTTGCGCTCATCAGTTACCATCCGAGTGATCCGTCGATGAACACTGCCGCCGCTGGCCCGGCGCGGAATTTGGTGGGTGGACCCGGCGCGTGGATCGCCGATGCCTCGCTTTGGATATTCGGCCCGGCTATCGGATTGTTTGTGCCACTAATGATGGTCGCAGCTACGCGGTTGTGGCGGGATATTCCGATCAGCGGATGGGCACAGCGCGGCCTGAGGACGCTTTGTGGTATTGCCCTGATTGATGTCGCGCTTTCACTGTTCCGGGATGAAGCGATTGCCTGGCTGCCCGGTGGGCTTGGTGGTGCGATTGGCTTTGCCTGTGCCAATGCCGTCCGCTGGGCGACCGCGTTCTTGCCTGCTCAAGCCCTAACTACAGCTGTCGATTGGGCGATCATCATTGTCTTTGCGATTGCCGGGGTATTGGTTTGGGCGTTCAGCCTTGGCCTCGACGCGGACGAACGCAGTTGGTTGTTCCGTCGCCGCAAGGGTGATGGCACGGCTGAACTCGACTCTAGCGCCGAAACCTTCGTGGCCGAAGCCCCCGGATATCCGCCGCAACGCCCGGTGGCGGCGCCGCTCAGCGACCGCAAACCGACAATCATCACGATTGGCTCCAAGGCGGCGGGCCCCAAGGCGCCAACGCCCAAACCCAAGCAAAGCTCGCTCGATCTGCGTGACCGTTACGTCTTGCCATCGCTTGACCTGCTGACGCCTGCACCGCCTTCTACCGGCGGGCAGATCGACAAAGCCGGGCTGGAACGCAATGCACGGCTGCTCGAATCCGTGCTTGATGATTTCCATGTGAAGGGCGTGATCACCGAAGTGCGCCCCGGCCCCGTGGTGACGATGTACGAACTCGAACCGGCGTCGGGCATCAAGGCCAGCCGGGTCATCCAGCTGGCTGACGATATTGCGCGCAACATGTCTGCGCTGTCGGCCCGCGTCGCGACGATACCGGGACGCAGCGTAATCGGGATTGAGCTGCCCAATGCCAAGCGCGAATCCGTGGTGTTCCATGAGCTCGCCTCAAGCCAGGCATTTGAAGATCAGTCTGCACAGCTGCCGATCATCCTTGGCAAGAATATCGCTGGTGATCCTGTGATTGCCGATCTTGCGCCGATGCCGCATCTGTTGGTGGCAGGCACCACAGGATCGGGCAAATCAGTGGGCCTC
>JBJOLA010000149.1:0-3492 GCA_046045815.1 Pseudomonadota bacterium | reverse complement strand
GCGGGGCGGTTCATGGCGGCGGAACTGAACGGCGCGAAGATGGCACCTCCCCCGGTTGATACGGCGATGGGGGCGCTGCTCGGCCACATCACCGGCGGCGCGGAAGCTGATACGTATCAGCCAATGAACGTCAATTTCGGCCTGTTCCCGCCCCTTGATCTCAAAGGACGCAGCAAAAAGGCTGACCGGAAGAAGCTTTATTCATCACGGGCCCGTGCCGCCTTCGCAGAGTGGGCATCAACTCAATCTTCTTCGCCCGCAGCGGGGGCCGCAACGTCGACAGCCGGTTCCTTGGCCATCGGAAACTGAACCCGATTGGGCCGGGGGCAATTCGTCTTGTGCACATTATGGACGATGCGGGTCAGCAAAAACTCAGCCGGCGTCAATATGCCGGTATGATCGCGGTCTGCCTTGGCGAACTTCACCACCGCTTTGACGGCATATTCGTCGAACGACAACGTGCCATTGTTGTTCAAGTCCAGCTTGGCATAAGCTTTGCGACGTGAGGCGAGATATTCCGGCTGGCTGACCGCACCATTTTCATCCTGATCATATCGGGAAAAGCGCTTTTGCTCCCGCGTCTTCTCCCCCGCTTCGGTTGGCGCGGCGATATCGGCGATGCTCAGCGGCGCCTCTACGTCGGCCAAGCTCGGGGCGGTGGGCAAGGCCTGGATCGCATCAGCCGGGCTGCGCCACATGATGACCACTGCCGTGACGAGCAATAATGCTGAACCAACCCCTGCAAGAAACCGCCACATACAAACCTCCGACTCCGCGAAGCGCAGATGCTAACCGAAACGTCGTATTCATACAATATCTAGTTGAGGAGGGCGTAGCGCAGCGCTTGGCCGATCCGCCGCACAGGCTGGCACGCCGCGCCCGTTGCGGCGTCGCGCTCAGCAAAGCGCGTCACTATGCCGAACGGACGCATGGCCGAAGGCACGGCTGCGGCAGGGTTTTCCGTCAAAGACGCCAACGCCATCGAGCGAGCGAGAGCGGCCGTCTGCGGTTCAGAACAGCGAAGCGAGAAATCCGCCAACGCCCAGCCAGCCCCTGCGGAGGTCTCAACGCCGGCAATCTGACCGGCAATCGCGAACAACGCGTGGCCGCGTGCCGTTCCGTGACGCGAGAGCGAATCGGCTGTGAGCGGCGACGTTTCGAGCAACGCCTCCCACCCGTCTGTTAACCCTGCCAACATCCCAGAAGTGACGTCATGCCGCCGAATGAGCGCCCAGCACTCGGCTAATATAGGGTCGTTCGGTGCTGCCGCCGCCCGTGATAGCCCCTCCAGCTCGGCCCGCCACCACGCCAATCGGATTTGCGCCAAATGTGGTTCACGCACCTGAGAAAGGATGCGGCCCAGCGTCGCATCCAGAAGGAACAAAGTGGTAAACGAGGGACGCAGCGCAGACTTCGCATAGGCCAGTGCCAAGCGACATTCATGTGTCAAAAGATCATCCATCGCAGCAACGTGCAGCACGATTTTGCAAAGTTGACGTCATTTCGTGGCTAAAATCCTGTTAACCCATTCGCTTCAACTACCCTTAGGCCAAGTGGGAGCAAAGGGTCGATCCTGTAACACGAATCTGTACGGGGCGAATGATGAAATCGAGTGAAATTGTCCGGGATAAGGCCACGCAGTCGCGCGGCTTCCTAATGCGCTTGCGCCGTAACACGGCTGGCAACGTCATGATGATGACCGCCTTTGCGCTGATCCCGCTGATGGGTATGATTGGCGCTGGCGTGGACATGAGCCGAGCCTATCTCGCCAAATCGCGCCTGCAACAGGCTTGCGATGCGGGCGCACTCGCGGGCCGGAAATATATGACCGGTTCAACGCTGACGACCGCAGTGTCAACACAGGCGCAGAATTTCTTCAAGAACAACTTTCCGACCGGCGCGTTCGGGACGACCGACGTCACCTTCACCCCAGCGCTTGACGCCACAGGTCAGGTGACGGGCACGGCGACCGCGAAAGTGCCGATGACGGTCATGCAGATTTTCGGGAACAGCTCGATTGTGATGAACGCGGTGTGCGATGCCAAGCTGGAAATCTCAAATACCGACGTGATGATGGTGCTCGACGTCACGGGGTCGATGGACTGGTGCCCGGACGGCAGCAATTGTGGCGGCGGAGCGGGGTCAAGAATTGTTGGTCTGCGCCAGGCTGTCCTCGATTTCTACGACACACTTCACAACGCGTCATCGTCGACGGCTCAGCTGCGTTTTGGTTTCGTCCCTTATTCTCAATCGGTGAATGTCGGTGCCGTGCTTCCGCCATCTTATCTTGCAGACAATTGGACATACCAATCGCGCCTCGCGAATATGACAACGCCGGTATACGTGCCGCAAACCGGCTCAAACGTATTGACGACCGAAATCTACAACGGTGGAACCACTATTACGCAGGGCAATTGCACGAAATATGGTCAAAACAAATCCTTCTCCGGATTTGTGGGCGGCACCAACCCAGTCGTCACACCAAATTCGCCACCAACCACGGCGACCATCGACCAATATTCCAATAACTCTGCGTCCGGCATGGACTGGGGCTATTCAGGTGGTGGCGGCACCTACAGAGTCTGCCGCCGCACCAGAAACCGCTCTGCTGGTGTTCTGGATGGTTACAAATTCACCGACTGGACCTATCAAGAAGAGTCTTACGATACGTCGACGTTCAAAACGGGCTCGACCGTGTCACTCGCAGCCGCCAACGCCGCGACCGGTCTGTTCACTGGAAAGGTTGCGACGTCCGGCTCCTACAACATGGCTGAACTGGCGGCAGCCTCACCAACAGGCGACAAGTTCAATTCGACTTGGAGCAAATGTGTGGAAGAACGGGACACCGTCGCCGACTCCACTTTCCCAACTATCCCTTCGGCTGCACTTGATCTTGACATTGACACACTTCCTTCAACTGAGGCCAGTAAGTGGCGTCCGGCATGGGGCGATGTTGTTTTTGACCGGAATGACTATGTCACTGAAACAACGACGGCAAACTATGTCCGCCCGCCCTACCCATCCAACCAGCGAATGGAATTTTGTTCCGTAGCAGCTGCAAAAAAGATGGCTGTAATGACGCGTACTGAGGTCAATACATACGTCAACAGCCTCGACCCTGATGGCAATACATTCCACGACCTCGGCATGGCATGGGGAGCACGGTTGATCTCCCCGACAGGCATGTTCGCAAGCGAAAATGCGACAGCACCAAATGGCAAGCCGATCAGCCGCCATATCGTGTTCATGACCGATGGTGATATGAATGCAAACACAAGTGCATATTCAAGCCATGGCTTAGAGTATCTTGATCAGCGAACTGCGCCTCAAGGGGCAAGCGTGGCAACACTAAACGCACGGCATAACGAGCGGTTCCAGGCACTTTGTGACGCGGCTCAGGCCAAGAACATTTCGATATGGACGGTCGCATTTGGCACGGACAACCCGCCAACTTTGGTTTCCTGCGCTAACCCTGGGCAATCGTTTCGTGCG
>JBJOLA010000144.1:0-7317 GCA_046045815.1 Pseudomonadota bacterium | reverse complement strand
TTGGCCCGGCGTCGAGACCTATTTCTTTGGGCATGTGGTGGACGGCAATATTCACTTGATCGCCGGTAATTTTGCACCGGGCGAGACGCCTGCGCTTGAGGAGGCGGTGTATGATTGCGCGCGCGACTATGAAGGTTCGATCTCGGCTGAGCACGGGATCGGGACCCAGAAGCGTGACCATCTTGATTACTCCCGAAGCGCGCCCGAGATTGCGCTCATGCGACAGGTGAAGGCAGCGCTTGATCCGCGCGGCATACTCAACCCGGGGAAGGTACTGGTTGCACAGTGAGTGAGATCAGCGCGGCCTAGATCCCTATTGGCCATCCCAGGGGCTCGGCATCCAGTAAGGCACGGTGATGAAGTTTGCCTCAATCTGCATGATCATCCCGTTTTCAATCTTGAACAATTCCGCCAGATAAAAACTGTGTGGCCGCCGAACGGGAGAATGCACGGTCCGCCCATCAGTCAACTGATAGGTGTCGAGTTTGCCCGAATGATCAATAAATCCAAACGCCAACACTAGTCCGCGTTCCTCATCGACTAGGGGGAAGCGCCGCCCGCGCAGGCGATCATCATAGCGGTAGTTGCCCATTTTGAACTGCGCTTCACAGCCCAGCGCAGAGACCGGAACGATTTTGGCGAATTCTGGATTATGGGTGGTCTGCACGCCATTTTCCACGCGGTTGCAATCAGGGTGAAACTTGGTGTGCAGCGTGCCATCGTTCATTTGCAGTGTCGAGAAATAGCCGTCCGCGAGGTTGATCATGTCTTTGCGGCTGTCGGGTTTAGTCGCATTGGCATTCAGGATCGGCTTGTCCCAATAGCGTGGATTCTCAAACTTGATGCCACTATCAGATTGGCGGACAACGATTGTTTCCACTTCCGCCACTTTCCCTTGTGCGTCTACTTTGAGCCGCACGGTGTATGCCGATTCCTCGCGTGGTTCGTGTACTGTGCCGAAATAGCCGACTTCTCCAGTCTTCACGTCTGCAAAGCGGAGTTTGTATTCACCCAACGAGTCGATTGTCCCCCACAAGCCCTCTCCGGTTGGGATCATGACGTTATTCTCGGAATTACGGACGGTCTTGGCCCATTCGACACGCTGGTGGTTCTTGGCCGCCAAAGCAGCCAGATAGCGGTCGAGCACCGCATAAAGCGTGGTGCGGTTCATCGGTTCGGTCATCCTTGTCTCTTTGCTTTTGATTTGCATTGCGCTGGGTTACACACTCTAACAATTGATACAATAGAGGAGAATGTGGGTGAGCTGGACGCCAGAGGAAAAAGCCAATCACGATCATGTGATCGCGATGTACCACAATGTGCTGATGCCGCTCGATTCAGCCCGCGTCGATGATTATATCTCGCCCGACTACATCCAGCATAGCAGTCTTGCAGAGCCGGGCGTTCAAGCACTGAAAGATTGGCTCGATGCGCGGCGGATCGACTCTCCGGATTCGAAGCAAACGCTTCACCGTAGCTTTGCCGATGGGGATCATGTCATCGTCCATGTTCAGGTTTCGCGTTGGCCGGGCGATCACGGTTTTGCGGTGGTCGATATCTTCCGGATGGAAGGCGGGTTGGTAAAGGAGCATTGGGATGTGCTTCAGGAAATGTCGACCGACCCGATCAATCCGAATTCGATGTTTTAGAGGAGAGACAATGCGCACGATTCTTATGCTTGCAGCCTTAGCTGTTGCGACACCCGCCCAAGCTGCGACCTGCAAGCTCAAACCGAAGGAAATCGTGACCCGATTTCTGACAACCTTTTATGTCGACAAGCAAGTCCGCAAGGCTTTCGAGACTTGGGTTGATCCTGGGTATATCCAGCACAACCCGATGGCTGCGACGGGGCGGGCGGCGGCAATTGCGTTCCTTGAACCCTATTTCGCGAATAATCCTGGCATGACCTATTCGATCAAACGGATCATCGCTGACGGGAATCTGGTCGCGGTTCACACACGTGGGCAATTTTCGAAGGAGGATCGCGGTCGAGCGATTGTTGACATATTGCGGGTTGAGGGTTGCAAGGTCGTGGAGCATTGGGATGTAGAGCAAGAGGTTCCGGAAAAGACGGCTAATCCAAATGGTATGTTCTGATGCGCTTTGACGGAAAATGCGTTGCCATTTTGGGCGGCAATAGCGGCATCGGCCTTGCCGCCGCGCGAATGTTCCGGGCCGAAGGGGCCAAGCTGGCGATCACAGGGCGCAATGAAGCGACGCTTTCCGCCGCTGCGAGCGAGCTCGACGCGCTTGGCATACGCAGCGACATGGGATCAGTAGCCGACAGTGAAGCCGCCATGACGGAGATCGCCGAAGCGCTCGGCGGGATCGACATATTGTTTGTCAATGCGGGTGTCGGCGGTTTTGCCGCGATCACCGACGTGAGCGAAGAGTTTTGGGACGGCATTCACAGCGTCAATTTGCGCGGTGCCTTCTTTGCAATTCAAAAGGCCCTGCCCCTGATGCGGGACGGTGGAAACATCGTGATCACCGGCTCGATTGGCTCAGTCCTGTCCGTGCCCGGCAATGTTGCTTATGCTGCGGCGAAAGCGGGATTGCGCGCGATGGCCCGGATCGTCGGCAAGGAGCTTTTGCCGCGCAAAATCCGTGTCAATATGGTTTCACCGGGGCCGACCGATACCGAAATCTTCAAACGCGATGCGAGCGCAGAGGAGATTGCAGGTGTTCGAGCCATGCTGTCCGATGTTGTCCCGATTGGCCGGATGGGGGAGGCGGAGGAAGTGGCGCGTGCCATACTGTTCCTCGCGTCGGATGAGGCCAGTTTCATCAACGGTGTGGATCTTTATGTTGACGGCGGTTGTGTTGAGCTTTGATCCACAGGCTTCTGGTCAGTTGTTGATCTTCATTTAACGAGCGCGCCGCCTTTCATCACATGCGCTACCTTTTCAAGGATGCGGATGTTGATCAGCGGGTCGCCATCAACTGCAATCATATCGGCAAAAAGCCCGGGCGCTATGCTGCCAACTTTGTCAGTACGGGACATCAGTGTGGCGGCCTCAATCGTCGCGCTTTGGATCGCTTGCATTGGCGTCATCCCGTATTTGACCATGTAGGCAAATTGTTTGCCGTTATCGCCGTGCGGGTAAACGCCTGCATCGGTTCCGTAGCCGAGCTTCACCCCCATCTGCACCGCGCGCGTGAACCCTTGGCGTTGCAGATCAGTCGTCTCGCGGTTTTTGCGGAGATATTCGGCAGGCCATTTCTCACGTGTACCCACCTCATCGATATAATCTCCGTTATAGATATCCATAACGAGCCAAACGCCTTTGGCCTTTGCCATAGTTAGGCCCTCCAGGTCGATAAGGCTGGCATGTTCGATGGAACGGACGCCCGCGCGGATCGCGGCTTTAATCCCTGCCGCGCCGTGTGCATGGGCGGTTGCATAGGTGCCGTGCTTGGCGGCAACGCGAACCGCCGCGCGCATCATTGCCTCGCTCAGTTCCTGTTGACCGGGTTCAGTGCCGATGGCGAGGACTGCACCAGTTGCAATCAACTTGAGGAAATCCGCGCCGTTCGAGATTAGGAATTCAGCGCGCTTGGCGATTTTAGCAGGCGTGTCCGCTACCCCTAAGCGCAGGTCCAGCGGGATTTCAGTGCCTTTGGGCAAACCGTTTAACTCACCGCCGCCGCCGGGCTTCGTAAGGTAAGCACCCGCGACCATCATCCGGGGGCCGACATAGGTGCCATCGTTGATCTCATCCCGAAGGATGACATCTGACAGACCCCGATACGTCCCAACATCGCGGACACTGGTGAAGCCTGCCATCACCGTCTGCAACGCGTGCGCCGCGCCAAGTGCAACCGTATCGCTGAGCGACGTGTTGAGCGGCGCGGCGACATCTGCTGACGTTTCGACATCTGCGAGGTGGGTGTGAAGGTCTATCAAGCCGGGCAGGACCGTGTACTTATGCCAGTCGATAACGCGCGCCCCCTTCGGTGGGGTGCCACAATTGCCGACCGATTTGATCCGTTCGCCGTCGACCGCGACGCACTGATTGCTGACCGCGCGACCCGCAACAACGTCAATCAGGGTGCCGGTTTTGACGTAAAGCGACTCTGCTTTCGCCTCCTGAGCGAGCAGGAATCCCGCCGCGAGCAAGAACGCAAAGGCGCGAAGAAGTGACGTCACGCTGCTTCCAAAGTCTTCCGCCCAGGCCGCACTTTCATTTTGTGACTGGCCTTGGTCGCGAGCGAGACTTGCTTGATCGTGTCCATAAACACCCACTCGTTGGTAGCGGCCTGCGGCGTGAGCGATAGCATCATGTATCCGCGGTTTGCTGTATCTGCCCAGCGCAGCTCTTTGCTGCCCGCGATCATGCCATTCGCGACAACGGTAGGATCGGTGCCCTCGGTCGCGGATTCAAAGCCGGGGGAGGTGACGCTGTGGCCGCCGAATTCGACACCGGCGGGCCGTCCGCCTTCGGGTAGGTCAAAAGCCCAGCCATTGTGACTGTCTCCGGTCACGACCACCAGGTTAGAATCAGCATGTTGAGCCGCCGAGAACAGGCGCGACCTCGCTTTAGGATAGCCGCCCCAATTGTCGAGATTGTAGGGCAGGCCCGCCGCGCCCGCTTGTATCCCTTGGCGTACATAGGCTTTGTTGCGATCCGGGGCGGACGCTGGAATCCAATCCATCGCATTCGCCGGGGTGGAGTTATATCCCATGTTGGTGCCGACCCCGAGGATGTCCCACAAGGTCTTGCTGCGGTCAAAGCTGTGGTAGAGCCAGCTCTCTTGCTCTGTGCCTAGCATTGTCGCAGCATCATCCTGCCACGCGCCGTCGCGAAATGCAGCAAGCGCTTTTTCTGGGCTATCGCCGGCACGCATAATAGCCTGATAATCTCCCGGGCGTGAGCGGGCGATCATCCGCGTGTCCGTGCGGTAGTATGTCGCGAGATCGCCGATTTCGTAAGTCTTCCAAGGTTGTTCACCGACCGGAAGCCATTCCCGCCAGACCTGCATCGCGGCGTTTTTGCGGTTGGTCCAATCGCCTTCGTCCGCCTGATGGTTTTGCGCGCCGCCCTCCCAGCTGTCATTCGCACCTTCATGATCATCGGTGTTGGCAATCATTGGGAACGCCGCGTGGATCGCCTGAAGCTGCGGGTCTGCGCGGTAGCTGGAGTAGCGAAGGCGGTAGTCAGCGAGGTTCAAAATCTCACCCGCCGGAAATATGCGCTGCGAGAATTTGACGCCACCATCATATCCGCCGCGCCCATATTCGTAGAAATAATCACCCATATGCAGGACGAGATCAATATCAGTCCGGGCTGCAACATGGCCGTAGGCGTTGAATTCGCCAAAGCCCATATTTGAACAGGACAGGATGGCGATGTTGAACTTATCAACCTTCCCCACAGGAAGTGTCTTGGTGCGACCGATCGACGAGATTGTGCCATCGGGCGCAATGAAACGGTACCAATGCCATTTGCCCGGTGCCAATCCGTCGACCGTGATTTTCACCGTATGATCACGCCACGGGCCGGTGATCATCTGGCCGCCACCTGCGACTTTCGCAAAGTTTCTGCTTTCGGAAATTTCAACGCGGACTTTTGACGGTGCACCCGTTGCCGAGACATAACGTGTCCACAATAAAACAGAGTCGGGCGCAGGTTCGCCGCTTGCGACCCCGTGGGTGAAGCCCGTCAGCCCAAGCAATGCTTGTGCAGCGAGTTGACCGCCGGGGATCAACAACCCGCCGATGCCAAAACCTGCTGTGGCGATCAGCGCGCGACGGTCAATGCTGAATGTCATTGGGCTTTATCCCTCAAATGTGTGACCGCATTGTGACGATCCAGTTAGGCACGTCAACTGCTTCGATAGAGCAAGTAGGGCTTTCTTTCGTCAGACCAAGCCGCTTCATCTGGTAGAGTTATGGCATCCAGATCCGCTGGCTTTGCAGCCGCATCATCGACCCACTCCCTCAGCAATGGGCCGCCGTTGATGACATCAATGGGCAGCTTCCCAAACGCATATTCATAGGGAAAATCGCGCCACAGATCATAGTCAGGATAGAGCCTCCTGATCGCTTTGAAACCGAGCGCCTGCAGCCGCCACGGCTTGAAATTGTCATGGTGATAGGCGCTCCCTTCGGCATGGATCATCACGCCGTTGCACAATTTGCCAACATGTTTGTGAAACGTGGGTTCGAACCAGCAATCCCGCAGTGTGCAGCCGTGCAGCCACTCTGGCGCGAGCGACTGCATCTCGGAGATAACCTTTCGTGCGTCGATATCGGGCGCACCGAACATCTCAAGCGGGCGCGTGGTGCCGCGACCTTCTGACAGAGTCGCACCTTCCAGCATCACCGTGCCGGCATAGGCACGGGCCATGTTGATGTTAGCAGCATTGGGACTGGGGTTGATCCATATCCGTTCGTCGCTGGGCCAACCGAAGCCCGGCGCGGCGGCGGGATCATAACCCTCCATCTCAATCACGCGGTAGGCAACATTGAGTTTGAAGTGGACGATGAACCAATGGCCGAGCTCCCCCAATGTCATCCCGTGGCGCATTGGCATCGGCCCCGCACCAACAAAGCTCTCCCATCCCGGGCGCAGCGTCAACCCTTCTATTGGCCTGCCCGCCGGATTGGGCCGATCGAGCACCCAGACTTCTTTGCCTTGCTCTGCGGCCGCCTCAAGCATGTAGATTAACGTCGTGATGAAAGTGTAGATGCGGCAGCCGACGTCTTGCAGATCAATCAGGACAACATCAAACGTGGACATCATTTGCCCCGTGGGTCGCCGCACTTCTCCGTAGAGGCTGAATATCGGGATGTTGAGGAGTGGATCGGTATAGTCTTCAGACTCAACCATATTGTCTTGCTTGTCACCGCGGAGACCGTGTTGTGGCCCAAAGGCGGCAGTCAGGCGAATGTCACCGCAAGCATTTAACGCGTCTAACGAATGGGTGAGGTCCGCCGTCACCGACGCCGGGTGGGCCACCAAGGCAACCCGCTTGCCAACGAGAGGTGCGCGCAGAGCAGGGTCAGCAAGCAGGCGTTCTATTCCGAATTTCATGGGCAATCCAAAACGGCAAAAGGTGGAAGTTCTATCGCAAGGCAGTTTTCGTGATGGAAGTTCGCCTTGCCCGGTGGGTGGGCGAGCGCCCAATAGGAAATGTTCCCATCTATTTCCTCAATGACGGCGGATAAACCAATCTGCCAGACTGAATTTACTGGCAGTGTGGGACTGGCAAACTGAACCGAAACCGCCAATTCCCTATCGCGCGGGGCCGTTGTGATCAGGGGGGCATCGTCCAGCGGCAGGTCTGTCATGTCAATGCGCCAATCGCTGAACC
>JBJOLA010000142.1:0-14495 GCA_046045815.1 Pseudomonadota bacterium | reverse complement strand
CGGAGCGAATCAATCCGGGCGACCGTGAACATACCGTCGACAAGATTACGAAGGTGATCGCGGGCGAAAATCCAGAGATCACCGAAAAACTCGCGGAGATTTACGGTAAGGTGACCAGCGGCGGCGTGTTCCGCGCGGCGTCGATCAAGGCTGCCGAAGCCGCTAAGGTCATCGAAAATGCGCAGCGCGATATCAACATTGCGTTTATGAACGAGGTCACCCAAATTTTCGGAAAGATGGATATCTCAATCTGGGATGTGCTCGACGCAGCGGGCACCAAGTGGAACTTCTTGCCGTTCCAGCCGGGTCTGGTCGGGGGGCATTGCATCGGGGTTGATCCTTATTATCTCAGCCACCGGGCGCAGGAATTGGGCCATGATCCGCAGGTGATCCTCGCCGGGCGCGCGACAAATGACGCGATGGGCGGTTGGATTGCCAACCAGATCCACGAAAGGCGCGGCGGGAAGCCGGGAACGGTGTTGATGATGGGGCTAACGTTCAAGGAAAACGTCCCTGATTTGCGGAATTCAAAAGTAGTCGATGTGATCAACGCGCTTACTGCGCTTGGCCATCAGGTGAGTGTTCATGATCCGCTGGCTGACACGGCCGAGGCGCAGCACGAATATGGGCTGGAGATTGATCCAGCGGCTTTGGAGCGACGTTATGACGCGGTCGTGGGGGCGGTGTCCCACACTGAATACCGCGCGCTTTCAGAGACGCAGCTCAACGGGCTGATCGCGGAAGGCGGATTGCTGGCCGATCTCAAGAAGATGTGGCCGGGCACGGCACTGGCAGACGGTAAAGCCTATTGGTCGCTTTAAGCGATCATGCCGTAGAAAATGATGAAGCAGGAAATGAAGCTCGCGGCGAAGAATGCGGTGTGCGTCATTGGCTCGCGCGCGGGGAGTGGCTCGATCTTTCTCGGCGGGAGGGACTGACGGAACGGATGCCTTGCGGCTTCGTTGGTGAGGACTAATACGCGTTTCATACCACGCGGTTAATCAGGCTTTAACCAACGTGACCAGCGCGAAAGCTGGTTAACGTCGCGCTGTCCTTGGCTGGGACGTTAAGCATGGCTGTTGAGTAGAATTAGACCGGCTCGAGCAATTTCCCAGCCTGAGCACGGGCCTCATCGGTCACGGCGGCACCCGATAGCATCCGGGCGATTTCCTCGCGCCGTTCGGCATCACCGAGCGCATGAACCCCAGTGCGAGTCACATGGCCATCGTGGTTTTTCGCAATCAACAGGTGCACCGCACCGCGCGCCGCCACTTGCGGGCTATGGGTGACAACCAGCACCTGCGCCTTGGTTGCAAGACGGTGAAGCCGGTCGCCGATCGCACTGGCCACTGCGCCGCCGACACCCCGGTCAATTTCGTCAAAGATCATTGTGCCCGCGCCGCCTTCTTCAGCCAGCGCAACCTTCAACGCGAGGATGAAGCGGGAAAGCTCGCCGCCACTGGCGATCTTGATCATGGGGGCAAAGGGCGCGCCGGGGTTAGTGGAGATTTCAAACTCGACCCGGTCCATGCCGTGTGGCCCCCAATGGGCATCGGGGAGCGGCGCGACGACGGTCTTGAAGCGGGCAGCATCGAGCTTGAGCGGGGCAAGCTCGCTCGCAATCGCAGTGTCTAGCCGCGCTGCCGCTGCTGTCCGCAAATCATGCAGAGCGCCTGCCGCCGCCCGGTAGGTGGCGCGCGCCTGTGCAGACGCTGCCTCAAGCTTGGCGAGCCCCTCTCCGCCCGCCTCTATTGCGTCTAGCTTGGCCGCAAGTTCAGCCGTGAGCGCCGCCAGATCATCGGGCTGGACCCTATGTTTGCGCGCCAAGCCCCGCAGATCGAACAGGCGCGCTTCGTCCGCCTCCAACCGGGCGGGGTCGAATGTCAGCGTGCGCGCGGCCTCCCGCAGTTTCTCTTCGGCGACGCTGCCTTCGATGATCGCCCGATCAACCGCAGCAAGGGCCTCGGTGAGGGCGCTATGGCCTTCCGATATCCGGTCAAGCACGCGCGCGGCTTGGCGCAATTGGGAAAGGCCGCCGTCGGCGCCTTCGATAAAATCAGTGACCGCATCCAGTTCACCCGCGATTTTCTCGCCGCGCTGCATGGCCGCGCGCCGTTCGGCCAAGATCGCTTCCTCGCCCGGTTCGGCCGCAAAGCTGCGCAGTTCGCCGACGCTGTGGGTGAGCCAATCCCGGTCTCGCTCGGCGTCTTCGAGAGCCTGTCGCGCGGTGACGAGTGTTTCTTCGGCGCGGCGCATATCGGCGTGGGCACTGGCGACTGCGGCCGTATCAGCCTTGGCAAAAGCATCGAGCAACGCCCGGTGACCGGCGGGATTGATCAGACCGCGATCATCATGCTGGCCGTGTATTTCCACCAGTTTCGCCCCGACATCGCGGAGCAAGGCGGCGGAGACGGGCTGATCATTGATATACGCCCGGCTGCCCCCGTCCGCCTTCACGGTTCGGCGCACGATCAGCGGTTCACCGGGGTCGATGATGATGTCATTCGCCGCGAGTTGGCTGAGCGCGTCAGCGGGGGGATCAAAGCTTGCCGAAACACTGGCCTGCGCCGCACCTTGGCGGACCAGCCCGCTGGCCGAACGATCCCCCAGTGCCAAGCCGAGCGCATCAAGCAGGATTGATTTCCCAGCGCCGGTCTCCCCCGTCAGCACGCCGAGGCCAGTACCAAAATCCAGGTCAAGCGCCTCGATCAGCACGACATCGCGGATCGACAGGCGGGTCAGCATCGCAGGAATATCAGGAAGCGGGGTGCTTCTGCATCAACGCATAGGCCCGTTCATACCATTTGGAGCCCGGATAGTTTGCTGCGAGCACCGCCGCCGCTTTCTTGGCTTCTTCGGGCACACCCAGCGCGAGATAGCTTTCAGTCAGCCGTTCAAGTGCTTCGGGGGTGTGGCTGGTTGAATCATATTTGTCGACGACCGCGCGGAATCGGATGACGGCGGCAAGCCACTGTGCCCGCCGCTGATAGAAACGACCAATCTCCATTTCCTTGCCCGCCAAATGGTCGCGAATCAGATCAACCTTCAAACGCGCATCGGCGGCATAGCGGCTGGTGGGATAACGGCGGATCAATTCGCCCATCGAATCGAGCGCGGACTGGGTGATCTTCTGATCGCGCGTCACATCGGTGATCTGCTCATAATAATTGAGCGCGATCAGATAATAAGCATAAGGCGCATCTTTGTTGCCGGGATGGATCGACAGAAACCGCTGCGCCGAATTGGTCGATTCGGTGAAATCCTTGCCCATATAATAACTGAATGCGCTCATCAGCTGCGCCCGGCGCGCCCAAGCTGAATAAGGATGCTGACGCTCAACTTCATCAAAGAGAGCCGCAGCCAGCTTGAATTCGCCGCGATCCAGCCGGTTCTTCGCCGCTGTGTAGAGCGTGTCCACATCGCGCGCGACATAGGATGTGTCCGTCTTTGACTTGGTTTTGGCACAGCCCGAAAGCGGGATGACCACAGCAAAGGCGGCAAGTAGGGCGAGGTTTCTAGCTTTGGAAATACGCATGGTCTGGGGTCTTAGCGACACAAATGCCGCTCGCCAAGCAGAGAAGATTGAGTCTTGCCCTCAATAGCGATTAAGGGGGGGTATGACAGTAGAACGTCTCTCAACAATCCGCGTCGAAAAGCCGTGGGGACGCCGCCAGCTCTGGCCCGGATTTACCGATCCTGGCCTGACTGATCCGCCGATTGGCGAGGTCTGGTTTGATGCGCCGCCGGGTGCCGATCCCGAACTGATGGTCAAATATCTTTTCACGAGCGACCGGCTGTCAATCCAGGTCCATCCAAATGATGCTCAGGCCCATGCAGCGGGGCTTAGGCGCGGCAAGGAGGAGGCGTGGATCGTTCTGGCCGCTGACCCGGGCGCGACCATCGGGCTTGGCACCCTCCGGCCCTTGAACGCAGACGAGCTGCGCGCGGCGGCGCTGGATGGCAGCATTGAGCAATTGTTAGACTGGAAACCCGTGGCAGCGGGCGATGTGATCTATTCGTCGGCAGGCACCGTACACGCGATTGGCGCGGGCGTGACCCTGATTGAGGTGCAGCAGAATATCGATCTCACATACCGTCTCTATGATTATGGCAGCGCGCGCGAGTTGCACCTTGAGGAGGGCGTTGCCGTTTCGAACGCAGCGCCGTTCAATCGGACGCCGGGCACGCACCCTTTGGGCCCAGACCGGATGGCATTGGTTTCAGGCCAGAAATTTGTCGTGGAACAGTGGCGCTGGTCGGGCGGGCGCATGGCTCACCTGCCGTCGGATTGTCCGGCCTGGCTGATCCCGGTGTCAGGCTCTGGCACATGTGATGGGCAGGCTTGGCGCGCGGGCGAATGCTGGATGATGTCGGGGGATGTAGACATCACGCTTCAGCCCGGTGCAGACGTGCTGTTCGCTTATGCCGGGCCAACGCCGCTCGAAACTTTATTTTAGCACTATATGCTCCGGGTTCTCACCTTATCCACGCTGTTCCCAGATGAAAATCGCCCACGCTTTGGTAGCTTTGTGGAGCAACAGACGCAGAAGCTTGCGGCTCATCCCGATGTTGAGCTGAGGGTTTTCGCGCCGATTGGCCTGCCACCGATGCCGCTCTTGTTACATGCCCGATATGCGCCGCTGAGGGCCTTGCCGACCCGGGAGGTTTGGAACGGCCTGACGGTGCACCGCCCGCGCTTCACACATATTCCGGGAATGGCTGGGCGATTTGACGCCGACCTGATGGCACGCGCGCTGTTGCCGTTGTTCCGCCAAATCCGGTGCGAATTTCCATTTGATGTGATTGATGCCTCTTTCTTTTTTCCAGACGGCCCCGCAGCGACGCGGTTGGGAGAGGCCCTGCATATCCCGGTGTCAATCAAGGCACGCGGCAGTGACATTCGCTTCTGGGGACGCCAAGCCGCGACTGCTGCGCAGATACGGAAGGCTTCTCAGCAGGCGGCAGGGCTGCTTGCAGTTTCAGCGGCGCTCAAGGCAGATATGGTTGCCTTGGGCATGCAAGCTGAAAAAATCCGCGTCCACTATACCGGAGTCGATTTCACAACGTTCAAGCCGCATCCGCGCGCGGAAACCAAAGCAGCATTGGGCCTGACGGGGCCGCTGATTGTCTGTATTGGCAATTTGATCCCGGGAAAGCGGCAGGGTTTGATTCTGGAAGCCTTGACGCATATTCCCGACGCCACACTGGCCGTCATCGGGCGGGGCCCGGATCAAGCGAAGCTGCAAGCGCAGGCTGCCGACCTCGGTTTGCTTGATCGGGTCCGCTTTGTCGGATCGATCACCCATAGTGACATGGCGGTGTGGCTGAGCGCGGCGGATGTGATGGCGCTGGCCTCGGAATCAGAAGGTCTTGCCAATGTCTGGGTTGAGGCGCTGGCATGTGGCACTCCACTTGCGATCACCGATGTCGGCGGCGCGCGCGAGGTGCTGGATCGGCCCGTTGCGGGGCATCTGATCAGCGTTGATCCGGCCGGGATTGCAGAGGCAATCCGCGATCTGATTGATCATCCCCGCGATCCGATTGCGGTGCGGGCTTGTGCGAAACGCTTCACATGGGAAGCGAATACCGCATCGCTTTACGATCACCTCAGTGGGTTGGTTAGCTGATAAAGCCTTCTGGCTTTTCCTTCCGCCCCGTGCCCTCATCAGCTTTGGGAACGAAGCTATCCGAACCGACTTTGAGCCAGATCAGGATCGGCGCGGAGATATAGATCGACGAAAATGTCCCGATCACAATCCCGAGAAGCATCGCCGCCACAAAGCCGAAGCTGACTTCGGGGCCGATGAGCAGCAATACTGTGAGCGTCAGGATCATCGATAAGGACGTGACGATTGTCCGCGACAGGGTTTCATTGACGGAGAGGTTGAGCAGCGACTCGATATCCATCTTGCGCCACTTCCTCAGGTTTTCACGAATCCGGTCATAGACGATGATCGTATCGTTCAGCGAATAGCCGATGATCGTCAGCACAGCGGCAACGACGTTCAGATTGAACTCAAGCCGGGTGAGCGCGAAGAATCCGAAGGTGATGATCACGTCATGAAACAAAGTGACAAGCGCGCCGACGCCGAACTGCCATTCGAATCGAAACCAGATGTAGAGCGAAATCCCCAGCATCGCGAGGGCCAGCGCCAGTGCGCCAGTCTTGAGCAGTTCGTCAGAGACTTTGCCCGAAACCGTTTCGACATTGTCAAAGCGCGCGTCAGGATATTTGGCGTGCACCGCAACCTTTACCTTGGTTGCAGCCGCGTTCGCCGCTTCTTCGCCGCCCTTGGGCAGCTGCATCCGGATCGAGATTTGCTTGTTGGTGCCGAATTGCTGGATCGACGCATCGCCGAGACCCAGCCCGTTGATCCGGCTGCGGAGATCATCCACGTTCGCTGGCTGATCAAATTGCACACGGAACATCTGTCCGCCAACAAAATCGACGCCGAGATTGAGACCGTTCACCGCGACCAGCACGATCGAGCCGACCATCAAGATGATCGACGCAGCCAACGCGAACCAGCGGTAGGACAGGAAGGGGACGTTGGTATCGTCAGGAACCAGTTTGAAAGGACGCATGTTGGTGACCCTAAAGCACGAGTTCGCGCGGACGGGCGCGCTTGAGATAGTTGGCAACCATCAATCGGCTGAGCGTAACGCCGGTGAACACCGACGTCACGATACCGATGGCCAGCACGACGGCAAAACCGCGCACCGGGCCCGAGCCGAAGGTGAACATGATGACGGCGGAAATGACGTTGGTGATGTTGGCATCAAAGATTGCACGGCTGGCTTCTTTGAAGCCGAATTCCACCGAGGATATCGTGTTGCGCCCGCGTTTGATTTCTTCGCGAATCCGTTCGTTGATCAGCACGTTGGCATCCACCGCCGCACCAATTGTCAACACGAATCCGGCGATACCGGGGAGTGTGAGCGTTGCGTTGAAAATCGCCATCAGCCCGAGGATCAGGAGCGCATTTACGATCAGCGAGATCGTCGTGTAGACGCCGAATCGCATATAGGTGATGAGCATGAACAGGATCAGCAGCACCGTGGCGATGATCCCGGCCCGTACGCCCCGCACGATTGAATCGCGCCCAAGCTCTGGTCCGACGGTGCGTTCTTCGACGACCTTCAAGGCGACCGGTAGTTTGCCCGAACGCAGCGCGATCGCCAGCTGGTTGGCGCTATCGACCGTGAAGTTTCCAGAGATTTGCGCCTGTCCGCCGAGGATGGGCTCGTTGATATTTGGTGCCGAGAGCACGACGCCGTCTAAGATCATCGCGAACGGCTTGCCGGTATTTTCTTGCGTGGTGCGGGCGAACTTGCGGCCGCCCTGCCCGTCAAAACGAATGTTGACGACGGGGCTATTGTCCTGGCTGTCATAACCCTGGCTGGCATCGACGAGTTGATCGCCGGACACCATCACCCGGCGTTGGACTGCGATCACTTTGGCGCCGGTAGGGTCACCGGGATATGGCAGGACCTGGCTTCCCGGAGGGGCATTGCCCTGCGCGACCTGGGCGGGATCCGCCGTCTGATCGACCAGTTTGAATTCGAGCTTCGCTGTCTTGCCGAGCAGGCTTTTGAGGCCTTCGGTATCCTGAAGGCCTGGCACCTGCACGAGGATGCGGCTTGCACCTTGGCGGATGACGGTGACTTCCTTGGTGCCGTTCGGATCAATCCGCTTGGCGACGACGGACCGGGCTGTATCGAGCGCCTTGTTCACCGAATCGTCTAGGCCAGCCTGTGTTGGCGTCATCACGATGCGGTTGGTATCGCGGACCGCAACGTCCCAATCGCGCTGGCCGGTCACGCCGACACCGCTCGTCAAGGAGCGCGCCCGCTCGACGGCCTTATCGACGTTGGCGACATCGCGGACGAAGAAGCTCAACACACCCTCCGCTGACGAAATATCGCCGATGGCAATCTTGGGATCGCCGCGCTTCATTTCGGTGTGGATGCTTTCATCCATCGTCTCAAGCCGCTGTTTGGCGACGTCGCGGGTATCGGCTTCCAATAGCAAGTGGCTGCCGCCTGAAAGATCGAGGCCAAGGTTGATTTTGGTCGAGGCAAAGCTCGCGGGCAAATAGAGGCTGGCCGCTGACGGCAGGATCGTGGGCAAGGCAAACAACACGCCAACGGCAGTCGTGATCAGAACCAGCCAGACCTTCCAGCGCGGGAAATCAAGCATCGTCGCGCTCAATCATTCGCGGGTTTGGAGGTGCCGAACGGGGTGATATCCGCCAGCGTTGCTTTGAGCGCCTTGACCTTCACACCGCTCGCGATTTCGACTTCGACAGTGTCTGCATCCACCTTGGTAACCTTGCCGATCAAACCGCCGCCGGTAACGATGCTATCGCCTTTTTTGACGGCGTCGATCATCGCGCGGTGCTGCTTTTGCTTTTGCTGTTGCGGGCGGATCAATAGGAACCAGAAAATGATGAAAATCAGCAGCAGCGGGGCCATCTGAACGAGAATGCCCATCGGGCCTCCCGGACCAGCGGCACCAATAGCTTGGGCATAAGCAGGGGTTGCAAACATAGAAAAACTCTTCGACTAAGAGGGTGAACCGGAGAGAACCGGCCAATCGCCGTCGCGCCTATCACGTTCTGGGCGCAACGTGCAACCTTAGGAGAGAATTGCATGATCATCGTGATGGGCCACGCCAGATTGGAAGCCGGTGAACTTGATCGACTGCAAGATGAAATGGCCGCGCAATTGGCGGCAACGCGCGCGGAAGATGGCTGCGAACTCTATGTTTTTGCGCGCGATGTTCTTGAGCCCGATACGCTGCGCATCACCGAACGCTGGCGGGATCAGGCGGCCCTCGATGCCCATTTTGCCAGCGCGCATATGGCGACGTTTAACGCAGTGATGGCCGCCGCCAAGGTGATCAACATCCGCATTCGCGCGTTTGAGAATGAAAAGGTGTGGACGTTGATCGGGGAGTGATGTTGGTCGATTGAGAATGTCGGTCCGGCAAACCCGCCTCAATCCGCCACGTAACTTGGCCATGTCTTGGACGTGAGTTCGATAAATTTGTCGCTCAATCCTTCGGCGCGAAAATGATCACGGCTGACGGGGAGGGCGACGCTTTCGAAGCGGGCATCAGCAAGAGCCTGTCGTGCGAAATCGTGGTGGATCATCGCCCCGCGACCGATTAGTGCGAAGTCCGCCCCGTGATCGAGGCATTTTTGTGCGTCCGCGGCGGTCATTAGCTTGCCAGCCGCGCCAAGTTTGCAACTGCCGCGGTCAAGCTCGGTGAAGAAATCGATCAGCGGACGGCCCGCATAGTCGGCCTCATAGGGCTCCTTGAAGCAATCCCAGAGCGACATGTCGAGATAGTCAATTTTGCCACTGGTCATCACTTCCTGAGCGAAGCGACGTGATTCTGCCAGCTTCATTCCGTGTCGTTCGGGGGATAGCCGCAAGCCCAGCTGGAAGTCATCGCCAGTTTCTGCGCGGATGCCGTCGATGATGTTCCAGTAAATACGGGTGCGGTTTTCATAGGTAATACCGAACCGATCGGTCCGCTGGTTCTTATCATCATAGAGATATTGGCAGAGCAAATAGCTGTGCGCGCCGTGAATCTCGACGCCGTTAAAGCCCGCCTTTTCGGCACGAACGGCGGCGGCGATGAAAGCTTCGATGGTGCCTTCAACTTCGCCGGTGGTTTGGGCGCGAACGCCTTTTTCTGGATCATCCCACGGCGCCACGACATCCTCACCCGATATCGCCGTGTCCGCCCGTTCGCCGCCGTGGTGGAGCTGGACCGAGGAGACGCTGCCGGCCGCGTGTATGCCTTTGGCCAGGCGTTCAAGCCCGGGGAGATGATCATCTGAACAAACGCCGAGTTGCCCATCGAACGCCTTACCGCCCTTCTGGACGTGCGCCGCACATGTCATGGTCAGGCCAAAGCCGCCCTGTGCCCGCATCGTCAGCCAGTGATATTCATCGTCATGTAGTGTGCCATCGGGATTGCTTTGCCAATTGGTCATCGGGGCGAGCATCAGGCGGTTCGCCATCTGCGGGCCACGGCCAAGATCAAGCGGGGCGGAAAGTGGGGTCGTCATTGGAAAATCCTCAGGAGAAGCCACAAAAACGGCCCCGGATTTCTCCGGAGCCGCATTTGGATTGGCAATTGCCCAGCCGCACTAGCGCTTGGAGAATTGGAAGCTCTTGCGAGCCTTTGCCTTGCCGTATTTCTTACGCTCAACAACGCGACTATCGCGGGTGAGGAAGCCTTGAGCCTTGACCGCACTGCGGAGCAACGGCTCATATTTGGCGAGTGCTTGACTGATGCCGTGGCGCACGGCGCCAGCCTGACCCGAAAGTCCGCCGCCCTTGACGGTGGCAATAACGTCATACGAACCGACGCGATCAGACACGCTGAACACTTGGTTGATGACGAGACGCAGCGTCGGCCGTGCGAAATAAATCTCCTGATCGCGGCCATTTACCACAATCTTGCCGGTGCCGGGCTTGAGCCAGACACGAGCAACCGCATCCTTACGGCGACCAGTTGCATAAGCGCGGCCCTGCGCGTCGATTTCCTGTTCACGCAGGATCGCAAGGGTTGACGGCGGTGCTTTGATTGCAGGCGCTTCGGTGATGGTGACGCCTTCTGCGGCGACCGGAGCAGCAGCTTCGACGCCCGAAGCGAGCGCGCCCAGATCGGCGAGCGACTGACGGTTATCGGATTCAGACATTATGCGCCCACCTTATTCTTGCGGTTCATTGAGGCGATATCGAGAACTTCTGGGTTCTGCGCGCCGTGGGGATGTTCGGTGCCAGCAAATACGCGGAGTGCACGCATCTGATCCCGGCCAAGCGGACCGCGCGGGATCATCCGCTCAATCGCTTTTTCGATCACACGTTCCGGGAAACGTCCTTCAAGGACCTTACCAGCGGTGATGCCCTTGATCCCGCCGGGATAGCCGGTGTGCTTGTAATAGATTTTCTGCGCGAGCTTGCGACCCGTGAAGCGCACCTTATCCGCGTTAATGATGATGACATTATCACCGCAATCAACGTGGGGGGTGAAGCTTGGCTTATGCTTGCCGCGCAGGATATTGGCGACGATTGATGCCATCCGGCCAACGACCAGACCTTCTGCATCAACGATCAGCCATTTCTTTTCCACATCCATCGGACGGACCGACTTTGTGGTCTTCAGTAGAGCCTTCATGGCTTTAGACCTCTTGCTAGAAATGCGAACGCGCCAGCAGATGCCAGCGCGGTTGAGAGGGCCTTTGACGATCCCCTCCGCAAAAGTCAAGGAAATAGGCGGGATTGCTAACGGGTATTATAATACCAGTAGATTTCGAGCTTGCGCTCCAAAGCGAGGGCTGGCCAAGGCTGACACGATATTGCATGAGATGGACCCTATGACATTACCGCCCCACTGCACCGCAACTTGATGGCCTCGAGCTGGCCTGAGTCCCTCTGGATCATCCGGCACGGGGAAAGCGCTGCCAACGCTGCCAGTCAGGCCGCAGAAGCGTCGGGCAGCCTAGAGGTGGCATTGGTCACCCGGGATATGGATACCCCACTCAGCCCGCGCGGAGAGGCCCAGGCGACGGCACTCGGCAGGCGTGTTGCTTGCTATGATCAACTCCCCACGGTCATTCTCGCCTCGCCCTATGTCCGCACCCGCCAGACCGCGGCCTTGCTCTGTGCCGAGTTGCCCGGCCAGAATCGTCCGCGCATCCTGTATGACGAACGGCTGCGCGAACGGGAGCGCGGCGTGTTTGACGGCCTCACCAAAAAAGGCGTTGCAGAATTCATTCCTCAGGAATCCGCCAAGCGCGCATTTCTCGGTAAATTCTATCACCGGGCGCCCGGCGGTGAAAGCTGGTGTGATGTTGTTCAACGCCTCCGCGCGGTCGTTGATCGTGTCCTGATCCGCCATCCGGGCGAACGTGTCATGATCATCGCGCACGAGGTGGTGATCTACTGCTTGCGCTATATATTGGAGGATATGGATGAAGCCCAGATTTTAGCCATCGACGCGGAGGGCGATATCGCCAATTGTTCCGTGACCGAATATCGCGCGGATGCTGCGAGCGGCAGACTGGGTCTCGCCCGGTTTAATGATGTGGGTTGATGGCTTAAGCTTGGATCACGCGCGCTTCTTCGACCAGCATGATAATCCGTCCGTGGCGGATAGGAAATGCAAGCCCGGCGACTTCTGAAATAAGTTCTTGCGCAGCGCTGTCGTAGCGTAGCGGCGTCCGCGTGATCGGGCAGACCAGCTTTTCGAGGAGATAAGGGTCAATTACGGTAGGCCCGCTCACTGGAGGGTCACCCGTTCCTCGCCGTCGTGACGCCCGAAAAATTGCATCAGCTGGACGATCAATTCGGCCCGTGTGGCGAGGTTCGGCGCTTCGAGCAAGGCCTGCTTGGCAGCAGAATCAAACGGGGCGATCTGGGCGATGCCGTTAACCAGCGCTTGATCATCTAGCCGAGTTACCGCTTCCCAATCGACCGCATAGCCCTGACTTTCGGCAAAGCGCCGCGATTCTTGCTCCAGGCTTGCCCGATCAGCAATACCAAAACTATCATCCTCAAGTTCGTCGATCAGCGCCGCTTCAATCTGGCGGAAGGGTGTTGTCACATCGAGTTCGCGGACGAAGCGGAACCGATTTTTGCCCTCAAGCACAAGATTGTAGCGGCCATCGTCGAGCGCCTCCACTTGCGCGATATGGCCAACGCAGCCCATCAGGAACAGCGGCGCCTTGTCATCGCCATCCTTCTGAGGACCGCGAGGCTGGATCATTGCGATCCGTCGGTCGCGCGCCATCGCGTCGCTTACCAACGCCCGGTAACGCGGCTCAAAGATATGGAGCGGCAAATGCATGCCCGGAAACAGCAACGCGCCGGGCAGGGGGAAGATCGATAGGCGGGCGAGGGTTTGCGTCGTCATGTGAAAAGCACCGCAGAAAGACGGCGGCGCTGGGCGGAGACCCACGGGTCTGCAATCCCGACGACGTCGAACAATTTGAGCAACTGGGTGCGCGCCGCGCCGTCGTTCCAATCCCGGTTGGCCGCGATGATCTCCAGCAGCGCATCCGCTGCGCCGTCATAGTCTCCAGCCGCCATCAGGCCGTTTGCCAGCTCAAAGCGGAGATCGTGGTTTTTGGGGTCTGCCGCCACTTTGGCGATCAAGCCGCTGAGATCAGCCACCGGCTTGGCATCCCGGGCGAGGGCGAGCGCGGAAATCGCTCGGCCAATTGCGGGGTCTTGCGTGAGCTCAGGTGGCAACGCATCGACATGGGCTTGCGCCGCATCCAATTCACCCGACGCGACGCGTGCGCGAATCAGCCCCGACAGAACGGCCACATTGTCAGGCGCCATCTGCAGGATCTGCTCGAAAATTCCAACCGCGCGGGGTGCGTCCCCGCCCGCAAGCACTTCTTCGCCCATCGCGATCAGCGGCTCAATCTCGGCCTCAAGCGCCTGCGCCTCGCCCGCAATCGGCAATTGCTTGAGGATTTGATCCAGCATCTTGGTGAGCTGACTTTCGGTGCGAGCGGGCGTCAGGTCCGCGACGAGCTGGCCCTGGAACACGGCATAAACCGTCGGGATAGACTGGACCCGAAACTGGGCAGCAATCGCCTTATTCTCGTCGACATTGACCTTGACCAGCATCACGCCTTTAGTCGCATAGTCCGCCGCGACCTTTTCCAGCAACGGCGTCAGCGCCTTGCACGGGCCACACCATTCCGCCCAGAAATCGAGGATGACGAGGCGCGTCATCGACGGCTCGATCACATCCTTCTTGAAGGTTTCCACCGCCGCACGGTCGGCTGCACTTAATCCTAGGGTCGCCACATCATACTCCTGATTGGCCCCCTATGTGGGACGAATGAGGCGAATTGCCAAGCCCCCAAACTCTTCCCTTGCCCATCGTGAAACCTGCTGCTAACAGCCGCGCCTTGCCCGCCCATCCGTCGCGATGGGCAAACGCCGAGCGGGCGTAGCTCAGGGGTAGAGCACAACCTTGCCAAGGTTGGGGTCGAGGGTTCGAATCCCTTCGCCCGCTCCAAGTTTTTTCAAGGGTTTTCGGACCTTTGAGCGGACGATGTAAGTTCATGCCCCGCCACATCCCCACTCGACAACTTCGAAATTGCCGCTCATTGCCCGTTGGGCGAGACGTTGCCACCTTCCAATCCACACGAAGTCCCTCTCGACGACCAAGCGTCGTGGCAGTAGCTTGAAGCCCTTCGCCGTGTTCCGTGATGGCCCCCTATAATTTGTCGCCAGCATAGCTCCGTCAGCGAAAACATAGCACAAACGTGCTGAAGCCTAAGGCAATAAGCCCGCCAGAATCGTGGTTGCTCTCAAGTTGGCCATGCTGCTCGATTCGCTTTGGCCGGGCGCGGCAATCAGTGCGCTGTCTGGCCGCCGTCAATCACGAACAAGGCGCCGTTGATGAAACTCGCTGCATCGGAACAGAGATGTAGTACAGTTCCGGCAATTTCTTC
>JBJOLA010000117.1:0-2585 GCA_046045815.1 Pseudomonadota bacterium | reverse complement strand
GTTCTCCGCCAGCCGATCAAGCAGGTCAAGCGCGCGCGGGAGCTTCGTAAGGAGATGAGTTTGCCCGAAGTGCTGTTGTGGGTCCAACTTCAGAAGCGCCCCGGCGGTCACCGGTTCCGCAAGCAGGTGCCGCAAGCACCTTACACGCTAGACTTTGCCTGTTTGAAGGCGCGGCTTTGCATTGAGGTGGACGGTGAGGCTCATAATCGTGGGGATCAGCCTCGGCGGGATGCGGTTCGAGACAGGATCATGGCCGAGCGCGGGTTTCGGACTTTGCGGGTTCCGGCCTATGAGGTTTTGAAAAATATGGAAGGGTGTCTGGTGGCGATTGTGGCGGCGTGTGACGAGGCAAATCCTCCCCGGCACGGGGAGGTGGCGCGAAGCGACGGAGGGGTCCCAGGGTTGGCGAAGGGCAGTGCTGTTGAGGGCTTGGGACCCCTCCGCCCCGCTGGGGCACCTCCCCGTTCCGGGAAGGATTTATGATAGCATCCCTCCTTATCGCCAATCGCGGCGAAATTGCTTGCCGGATCATCCGCACGGCGCGCGCGATGGGCATTCGCACCGTCGTGGTTTATTCGGATGCCGATGCCAAGGCGCTGCATGTGCGGCAAGCCGATGAGGCCGTGCATATCGGCCCGTCTCCGGCGCAGGAGAGCTATTTGGTCGGCGCAAAGATCATCGCCGCCGCCAAGGCCACTGGGGCGGAGGCGATCCATCCCGGCTATGGGTTCCTCTCAGAAAATGCCGCGTTCGCGCAGGCCGTCATCGACGCGGGGCTGATTTGGGTTGGCCCTGCGCCAGCTAGCATCACCGCGATGGGGCTGAAGGATGCGGCCAAGACGTTGATGGCGGCCGCAGGTGTGCCGGTCACGCCGGGCTATATGGGCGCGGATCAGTCGCCCGATGTGCTGGCGCGTGAGGCGGAGAAGATTGGCTATCCCGTCCTCATCAAGGCAGTCGCAGGCGGTGGTGGCAAGGGGATGCGCAAGGTGGAGGCCGCAAGCGACTTCGCCGACTCACTCGCCTCGTGCCAGCGCGAGGCTACCGCATCGTTCGGCAACGCTCATGTCCTCATTGAAAAATACATCCAGCGCCCGCGCCATATCGAGGTGCAGGTGTTCGGCGACACCCACGGCAATATCGTCCACTTGTTCGAACGTGATTGCTCGCTCCAGCGGCGGCACCAGAAGGTGATTGAGGAAGCCCCCGCGCCCGGCATGGACGAAGCAACCCGCGAGCAACTCTGCGCGGTCGCGGTCCTCGCGGCCAAGGCCGTCGATTATGTCGGAGCAGGCACGATCGAGTTCATCGCCGATGCGTCCGAGGGCCTGCGCGCGGACCGCATCTGGTTCATGGAAATGAACACGCGGTTGCAGGTCGAGCATCCGGTGACCGAGGAGATTACCGGGGTTGATCTGGTCGAATGGCAGTTGCGCGTGGCGTCGGGCGAACCGCTGCCGAAGCGTCAGGATGAGCTAAGCATCAACGGTTGGGCAATGGAAGCGCGGCTCTATGCGGAGGATCCGGCGAAGGGGTTTTTGCCGAGCGTCGGGCGGTTGGATTATCTGCGATTTCCAGACGGGCTGCGGATAGAAACGGGCGTCGAAGAGGGAGATACAATATCACCTTTCTACGATCCGATGATTGCCAAACTGGTTGTGTCCGCTTCCAGCCGAGAAGCAGCAATCAGCAAGCTAGCCGATGGATGCCGGAACGTTGTCATCGAGAAGCCGCGCAGCAATGCTTGGTTCCTCGCCCGTCTTTTGGAAAGCGACGAGTTCCAAGATGGGATTATGACGACCAATTTCATTGGCCAAAGTCCGGAACTTATCGATCTACCCCAGCCGTCGGACGGTTTGCTGCGGGAGGCAGCCGATACGTTCGTGTTTCATGATGACTTCATTCCAGGAACGGCAGCCGATGCGACATTTCTGCGCAACAGAGGGCTGGTTGGGTTCCGATTGAATGCCGCGAAAAATCAAAAGGTTCGTCTCAAGCTCGACAGTGAATGGGTTGAGATTGACTTGCCGCCCCATCATTGGTGGCAGTCCGAAGGGTCAAGTTGCGGGAACTCGTTGTTGGGCCAACAGCTGACATTGCATGAAGGAGGAATGCCGTTCCGGTTTCGGCCAGATCGCACCGAAGGCTCCGCCCACGGCCCGGTCTCATCCGGCACCATTCTCTCCCCCATGCCCGGCAAGATCATTGCGGTCGAGGTCACCCAGGGCCAACCCGTCACCAAGGGCCAGAAACTCCTCACGCTCGAAGCGATGAAGATGGAGCATAGCCTCGTCGCCCCGTTTGATGGGGTGGTGGCGGAACTCAATGCCGAAACCGGCGCTCAGGTTCAGGTGGAGGCTATGCTCGTGCGGATTGAGACACTCTAAGGCCTAGCGCATCTTGCGTTAAATCTGCACCACCCGTCATTGCGAGCGAAGCGCGGCAATCCAGACTCTGGTGCCGCTGGATTGCCGCGCTTCGCTCGCAATGACGATTCATATTTATTGCACTTTGCTTTAGGCTCAGGACCGAAAAATGCCTGGCAATTCAATGGCGGCGTCTCGGAGGCGTTGTCTATGGATGTA
>JBJOLA010000111.1:0-3464 GCA_046045815.1 Pseudomonadota bacterium | reverse complement strand
TCACTTTGTGTCCCATGATCCTCCTCCCGCCGCGAGAGTGGCTGCGTCAGCGCTGTGACGCGCGGTTTGATAGGATGCTGAAAACCGGTGGCATCGCCGAAGTGGAATCTCTCCTCGCCCGCAATCTCGATCCTGCGCTCCCGGTCATGAGGGCCATTGGCGTGCGAGAGATTGCAGCACGGATCGCCGACCCCTCAGGCGCAGAAAAATATGGAGCCGAAGCCAAAATCGCCACCCGCCAATATGCAAAGCGCCAATATACTTGGTTCCGCAACCAGCTCCCCGCCGATTGGACGCGCTATGATCAGCAACTCAATAACGATAGCATCAACGAATTAGCAATAATATTACGCCATATGGCGTTGACA
Organism: Pseudomonadota bacterium; assembly: GCA_046045815.1. Classification (GTDB taxonomy): domain Bacteria; phylum Pseudomonadota; class Alphaproteobacteria; order Sphingomonadales; family Sphingomonadaceae; genus Aquisediminimonas. The sequence continues at coordinate 3,096 of JBJOLA010000111.1, read as the reverse complement.
GGCTAGTTTGTTGCGATTAACGGGCGTCGCTTGCAAATTGTGCACTGCAAGGTAGTTGAGCGGCGCGAGGGGCGTGCGCATCGTCGGAAAGAGAAGAGTCATGGCCAAGGAATTGTCTGGAGCTGATATCCTCGTTGAGGCGCTATGCGATCTCGGCGTTGAGGTCGTGTTCGGCTATCCTGGCGGCGCGGTCCTCCCGATCTATGATGCGATCTTCAAACAGACCCGCATCAAGCATATCCTCGTCCGTCATGAACAAGCCGCCACCCACGCGGCGGAAGGCTATGCCCGTTCGACTGGCAAGCCCGGCGTTGTCCTCGTCACCTCCGGCCCCGGCGCGACCAACGCCGTCACCGGGATTACAGACGCGCTGATGGACTCGATCCCGATGGTCGTGATCACCGGCCAGGTTGCGACGCATCTGATCGGCACAGATGCCTTTCAGGAAGCGGACACGGTGGGTATCACCCGCCACTGCACCAAACATAATTATCTGGTGAAGTCCCCGCAATCGCTCGGCAATATCATTCATGAGGCGTTTCACATCGCCACTTCAGGCAGGCCCGGTCCGGTTGTGATTGATATCCCCAAGGATGTTCAGGTTGCCACCGCGCGCTATGCCAAGCCCGGCCCAATTCAGCACAAGAGCTACAAGCCGCAGGTAAAGGCGGATGTCGCCTTGATTGAAGCGGCGGTTGAGATGCTCGCGGCGGCGGAACGCCCCATCCTTTACACCGGCGGCGGCATCATCAATGCGGGGCCCGGCGCGAGCCAAATCCTGCGCGAGCTCCAGCGAATTACCGGCGCGCCCGTCACGTCCACGCTCATGGGCCTCGGCGCTTATCCGGCGAGTGGCGATGCATGGCTCGGGATGCTCGGGATGCACGGCACATATGAGGCTAATTATGCGATGAACAAGGCGGATCTGATCGTCTGCCTTGGCGCACGCTTTGATGACCGGGTGACGGGCCGCCTCGATGCGTTCAGCCCCAAATCCAAAAAGATCCACATCGACATAGATCGCAGCTCGATCAACAAGATTGTCCGCGTTGATCTCGGCATTGTCGGCGATGTTGGCCGGGCGATGGAAGATATGGTCAAGGTTTGGAAAGGCCGTCAGCATCAAAAGGCTGATCTCTCCGCGTGGTGGAAACAGATTGACGGCTGGCGCGCGAAGAAATCGCTCGGCTACACCGATTCAAAATCCGAAATCATGCCGCAGCACGCCATCCGGGCGCTGTATGAAGCCACGCATACCAAGGCACCGATCATCACAACCGAGGTGGGCCAACACCAGATGTGGGCGGCCCAGCATTTCCATTTTGACGCCCCCAACAAATGGCTGACGAGCGGGGGGCTTGGCACGATGGGCTACGGCCTGCCCGCCGCGATTGGTGCGCAGCTCGGCAATCCCAATGCGCTGGTGATTGACATTGCGGGTGAAGCCTCGATCCAGATGAACATTCAGGAGCTCGGCACCGCGACCCAGTACCGCCTGCCCGTCAAAATATTTATCCTCAACAACGAATATATGGGGATGGTTCGCCAGTGGCAGGAGCTGACATATTCAGGTCGTTATTCAGAGAGTTACAGCGACTCGCTGCCCGACTTTGTGAAGCTTGCCGAAGCCTATGGCTGGAAAGGCATTCGCATCGAAGACCCCGCCGATCTGGAAAGCGGCATTCAAGCGATGCTCGATCATGACGGGCCGGTGATCGTCGATTGCATGGTCGCCAAGCTGGCGAATTGCTTCCCGATGATCCCGTCCGGCGCGGCGCATACCGATATGATCTTGGCGGACGATAAGGTTTCGGGCGAAATGTCGGATGAAGCGAAGGCGCTGGTTTGATGCACATAAAGCCAGAAGAGAATGAGCGCCACACGCTCTCCGTCACCGTGACCAACGAACCCGGCGTGCTCGCCCGGATCGCGGGGATGTTCACCGCGCGCGGCTATAATATCGAGTCGCTCACTGTGGCCGATATCAGCGATCATGATGCGATCAGCCGGATCACGATCGTCACCAACGGCACGCCGCAGGTGATTGAGCAGGTGGTGGCTCAGCTTGACCGGATGGTGCCGGTGCACAAGGTGACCGATCTAACCGTCCTCGGCGATCATGTTGAGCGGGAATTGGCATTGGTGAAGGTTGCCGGCGTCGGCGATCACCGGATCGAAGCGTTGCGCCTAGCCGAAGTGTTCCGCGCAGGCGTTGTCGATACAACGATTTCGAGCTTTGTATTCGAAGTCACGGGTGCATCGAGCAAGATTGATCGGTTCGTCGAATTGATGGAAGAAATTGGCCTCGTCGAGGTCGCCCGCACTGGCATTGTCGCGCTAGGACGGGGTAAGGAAGCGGTTTGAAGTTTCAAGAAGGAAGAAAAATGCGCGTTTATTATGATCGTGATGCTGATCTCAAGCTGATCGAAAACAAGAAAATCGTCATCCTCGGCTATGGCAGCCAGGGCCATGCCCATGCTCAAAACCTTCGGGATTCAGGCGTCAAGGACGTTGCTATTGCGCTGCGCGAAGGATCGGCCACGGCGAAGAAGGCCGAAGGCGCTGGCTTCAAGGTAATGAACAACCAAGATGCTGCCAAATGGGCGGACATCATCATGATCCTCGCGCCCGATGAGCTTCAGGCCGCGATCTATGCGGACGACCTCCACGCCAATATGAAGCAGGGTGCCACCCTCGCCTTCGCGCATGGCCTGAATGTCCATTTCGGCCTGATCGAGCCGCGCGCCGATCTCGACGTGATCATGATCGCGCCCAAAGGCCCCGGCCACACGGTGCGCAGCGAATATCAAAAGGGCGGCGGCGTCCCCTGCTTGATCGCAATCCATCAGGATAAGAGCGGCAACGCACACGACATCGGCCTTGCTTATGCGAGCGGCGTTGGCGGCGGACGTTCAGGGATCATCGAAACCAACTTCCGTGAGGAATGCGAAACTGATTTGTTCGGCGAACAGGCTGTGCTGTGCGGCGGTATCACCCACCTGATCCAGGCTGGCTTTGAAACGTTGACCGAAGCCGGTTACGCGCCGGAAATGGCCTATTTCGAATGCCTGCATGAAACCAAGCTGATCGTCGATC
>JBJOLA010000090.1:0-6793 GCA_046045815.1 Pseudomonadota bacterium | reverse complement strand
GACCGGGTCTGCGCGATCACGCCGCGCTCGGCGGCAATGGCCTGTTCAATCGCCTGACTAGACCGGGCCTGAGATTGACGCACCTGCGCGCTGGGCGCACCGCCCTGATAGAGCGGGAATGTTGCTTGCAAGCCCGCCGCCGTACTGCGCGATGAGTTGGAAAAGCCGCCGCCTATCGAATTGAGATAGTTAGAATAATTCTCGTCCGCAAACGCAGAAAGTTTTGGCATCCGTGAGGATCGCGCAACCTTGATATCAAAACGTGACGCCTCGATTGCTTTATTCGCCGCGATCAGATCCGGATTGTTTTTGAGCGCGGATTCCACCGCAACTTCCGGTGTGGCGGGAAGGTTGGGCAATATTGGCGGCTGCTGAAGCCCAACCGGTTCATTGCCCACAAACTGCACATAACGTTCGCGGCTACCGATCAGTTGAGCTTCCGCACTTTCGAGCTGGCTCTGCGCCAATGCCAGTCGCGATTCTGATTGGGCGATATCGGTACGGGTCAGATCCCCGACGTCAAACCGGTCTTTTGTTGCCTCAAGATTGGTCTGTAATACTTTGACTTGACTGTGATTGAGACCAACAATCGCTTCATCACGAAGCACGTCCATATAGGCGCTGACAACGCCCGTGAAGACGTCTGCCTCTGTGCCGCGCAGATTGGCCTGCCCAGCCTCGACGCGCGATTCCGCCGCGCCGATCCCGTTTTTAATAGCGCCGCCCGCATAAAGCGGCATGCTGAGATTGATCCGCCCGCTGGCAATGCGTGATGGGGAGGAAAAGCTGTTCGATGCCTTTTCAATATTATCGGTCAGCGATGCTGAAATATCCGCACTGGGCAGGCCGCGCGAACGGGCAAGCGGCACATTTTCATCATTCGCGCGCTGGCCCGCGCGCGCACCCGTGAGTGTCGGGTTGGTCTGATAGGCTTTGGCAAGCGCCTCTTGCAGCGTTTCGGCCTGTACGGATGGCATTGCGAGCGTCAACATTGAGGAAAATAAAGTCAGCTTTATCAGTTTCTTACGCATCATGTTTCTCTCAAAAAGTAAAACGAGCATGCTTAGAAAAGCCTGGCAATATCGTTGCTTCCAAATCAGCCACCGGGACCAAGGTCAATGTGCCACCCGCCTTTTGCCCCACTGAAAGGCGCGTCACGCCGTTATCGACCAGCGCCGTTACAACCCGTGCCTTTTCCGCGAGCTGATCAATCAGCGGCTGACTGACGCTTTCCACGCCCCCATCAATGAACAGCACTTCATAAGGTGCACCGGCAGCCGCACCTTGCGAAAGCGGCGCAGTGATCTGGGTCACAAGCGAATTTTGCCCGAGCGCCGCGTCGGCGATTGCGATCAACCGCGTGTCTTCCTCCACCGCGACCACCTCATTGCCAAGCGCTGCAATCAGAGCCGCCGCATAACCCGTCGCGCTACCGATAAGCAGCACTTTTTCGCCTGGCCGCAGCTGCGCTTCAACCAGCAATCGCGCGGTTACCAGCGGCGCATTGAGAGAACGCCCCTGACCCAGCGGGATCGGCACATCGACGTAAGCGAGCGCAGCGCGGTCTGGCGGAACGAAATTTTCGCGCGGCACCGCATTTAGCGCAGCAACGATCCGCGGCTCGCTGACTTCATTGGTGCGCAGCTGGCTATCAACCATCGCCGCGCGCATTGCGGAAAAATCATGTTTGCTCACATCTGCCCTCGTGCCACAACTGTTTTACTTGCGCAATACACCTAAGCGCCTTTTTGCGGCAATAAAGGCAGTTTCGTGAAAGTCCAAGCGGCTTTACTGCGCGGCGCAACCTTGACAGCATCAAATTACGGACGCAAAGCCGCCGTCCCTTCTGGCCCGATGGCGGAGTGGTTACGTAGAGGACTGCAAATCCTCGCACCCCGGTTCGATTCCGGGTCGGGCCTCCAAATTTTTTCGACATGTATCGAGACACACCGCCGCAATGGTCACCACCCTTCCCTCCCCGCCGAAAATCGGCATGGTTTCGCTCGGCTGCCCCAAGGCGCTGGTCGATAGTGAGCGGATTCTGACCAAGCTGCGGAGCGACGGTTACGGTCTGTCTCCCGATTATGAAGGCGCAGATGTCGTGCTCGTCAACACCTGTGGGTTCCTCGATTCGGCCAAGGAAGAATCGCTCGAAGCTATTGGTGAAGCGCTCGCCGAAAATGGCCGGGTGATTGTTACCGGCTGCTTGGGCAATGAAGCGGAGATGATCCGCGCCCGCTTCCCCAAGGTGCTCGCGATCAGCGGCGCGCACCAATATGAAGCTGTGGTAAGCGCCGTGCATGACGCGGCCCCAATCCCACCAAATGCCTTTCTCAATCTGGTGCCCGAAGGCGGCCTGAAGCTTACGCCGCGCCATTATTCGTACCTCAAGATTTCTGAGGGCTGCAATCACCGATGCGCCTTCTGCATCATCCCGAGCATTCGCGGTGATCTCGTCAGCCGTCGCCCCGATGCGATCCTACGTGAGGCCGAGAAATTGGTGGAGGCGGGCACGCGGGAATTGCTAGTGATCAGCCAGGATACGTCTGCTTACGGCGTGGATATCAAGCACCTGCCCCGTGACTGGAAGGGTCAGCCGGTCCGCGCCCATATGACCGATCTTGCGCGCGAACTCGGTAAGCTTGGTGCATGGGTGCGCCTCCATTATGTTTATCCCTACCCCCATGTTGATCAGGTGATCCCGCTGATGGCAGAGGGCCTGATCACGCCCTATCTCGACATTCCCTTCCAGCATGCTGCGCCGTCGGTTCTAAAAGCGATGAAGCGCCCCGCGAACGAAGCTAAGGTGCTGGAGCGGGTGAAATCTTGGCGTCAGATTTGCCCGGACCTCACGATCCGATCTACTTTTGTGGTTGGTTTTCCCGGCGAAACAGAAGCCGATTTTCAATATCTGCTCGAGTGGCTCGACGAAGCCCAGCTCGACCGTGTTGGTGCCTTCCGTTTTGAACCCGTTGAAGGCGCAGCGGCTAATGCCTTGCCGAATCCCGTGCCCGAAGAAGTCAAAGAAGAACGTTACACCCGGATCATGGAAAAGACGGCGGCGATCAGTGCCGCCAAGCTTGCGGCGAAAGTTGGCCGGACGCTGGATGTGATTATCGACGAAGTGGATGACGAAGGCGGGGCAACAGGACGCTCAAAGGCCGATGCGCCCGAGATTGATGGGAATGTCTTCCTCCGCGATACGCAGTCGCTCAAGCAGGGCGATATCATTCCCGTGCTGATCGAAGATGCCGACGAGCATGATCTGTTTGGGGTTCATAAAAAATAGGGGCTGTCCCTATTATTGGAGTTATTTCCCTTTGCAATTGATTAACTTTTCCTCCCTCCTCAAGCCCGACAAGGGCCAGCCTGCCAACACCGTCCACATTATCGCCAAGGGCGGCTTTGACGATTGGCTCGGCGTCCAGCCTGAACGCGTCCGCACTTTGGTGTCTGGTAACCGCTTTGCTGGAAATCCTGGTGAAGTGATCATCTTGCCGGGTGACGCCCCCGATCTCTGGTCCGTTGCGGCAGGCGCTGGCGAACATGCCAGCATCTGGAGTTTAGCAGCGATTGCCGCCAAACTGCCCGAAGGCACATACCGGTTAGCAGAAGACCCACCGGGGCAGGCCGCGCTCGGTTGGCTGCTCGCACATTACCGCTTTGATCGTTATCTGGCGAAGGCTGATCCTGTGCCGCAGCGAGTGCTGCTGACGCTCGAACCGGCCTCGATTGATGAGACGATCCGTCTGGCCGAAGCAACGGCGCTGGTCCGCGATCTCGTCAATACCCCCGCCGCCGATATGGGCCCTGCTGACCTTCAAGCGCAGGCAGAGGCACTGGCGAACGCGCATGATGCCACAACCACCGTCACCAAAGGCCATGATCTTGAAACTGGCTATCCCATGATCTACGCGGTTGGGATGGCGGCAGATCGTGCCTGCGCCCCTCGATTGATCGAGCTGGAATGGGGCAATCCGGCCAACCCGCGCGTGGCGATCATCGGCAAAGGGATCAGCTTTGATACCGGCGGCCTTAATCTCAAGCCCGGCGGATCGATGCGGCTGATGAAAAAGGACATGGGCGGTGCGGCCCACGCATTGGCGCTTGCGAAGCTAGTGATGGAGGCGCGCCTACCGGTGCGGCTTCACCTCCTGATCGCGGCGGCGGAAAATGCGGTGTCAGGCAATGCCTTCCGCCCCGGAGATATACTCAAAAGCCGCAACGGGATGACGGTCGAGATAGACAATACCGACGCGGAAGGTCGGCTGGTTCTGGCTGACGCGATTACGAAGGCGGGCGAGGACAAGGCGGCTATCATAATCGACTTTGCGACCTTAACCGGCGCAGCACGTACCGCACTCGGCCCCGATCTACCGGCGATGTTCGCCAATGATCACGGCTTGGCGGATGAGCTTAACAAGGCGTCCGTGGCGGTGCATGATCCAGTGTGGCGGCTGCCGCTCTGGTCTGGTTATGATGATATGCTGAAGTCAGACGTCGCGGACTGCGTCAATTCCGCCGAGGGCGGCATGGCCGGGGCAATCACGGCGGCATTATTCCTGCGCAAGTTCGTGCCGCCGGGCGCGCTTTGGGCGCATCTCGATACATTTGCGTGGAGACCTGCGGCAAAGCCGGGCCGCCCCAAAGGCGGCGACGCGCTAGGATTACGCGCTGCCTATGAAGTATTGAAAAACCGGTTTCCGGCGACTTAGCGCACCAGCCGGAAACAGTCCCGCACCTCTTTGACCCAGAGGGCGGGTTGTTCCCATGCGGCGAAATGTCCGCCCTTGTCGAGCTCATTCCAATGGATGATGTTTGACATTGTTTTCTCTGCCCAGCGGCGTGATGGGCGGAAGATTTCCTTCGGAAAGATACTCACCCCAACAGGTATATCGAGCTTCTGCGCGCCAAAGCTGCTGAAGCTCTCCCAATAAAGCCGCGCGGATGATGCCGCATTGCCCGGCAGCCAATAGAGCATGATATTATCCAGCATCTCGTCCATCGTCAGCACATCTTCAGGCGCGCCCTGATTGTCCGTCCACGCATAGAGCTTTTCATAAATCCACGCGGCCTGCCCAATCGGCGAGTCGGTCAGGCCGTAACCCACCGTCTGAGGCCGAGTAGCCTGTTGCTTTGAGTAACCCGAATCCCAGTCCTGATAAAACTGCATGCCCGCAAGCGCGGATTTCTCGCGCTCGGTCAGGTCTGTCATATCCTCCGGCCCCGGTCGCGCGATGGCCATGTTGATGTGAATCGCCAAACAGCCTTCCGGCTTTGCGGCGCCAATTGCCGTGGTGACGGCGGAACCCCAATCTCCCCCTTGGGCCACCCACTGATCATAGCCAAGCCGCTTCATCAGCACCGCCCACGCATTGCCGATCTTGCCGACGCCCCAACCCGTAGAGCTGGGCCGTTCGGAAAAGCCGAAGCCAGGCAGTGACGGCGCGACAACATGGAAGGCATCCTCCGCCTTGCCACCGTGCGCGGTGGGATTGGTGAGCGGACCCAGCACTTTCATAAACTCGATCACCGACCCCGGCCAACCGTGGGTGAGGACCAAAGGCATCGCATTTTCGTGTGGCGAACGCACGTGGAGGAAATGGATATTCAGTCCATCAATCTCAGTCTTGAATTGCTCAGCGGCGTTCAAGCGCGCCTCACATGCCCTCCAGTCATAGCCCTTGCGCCAATATGCACAGAGCGCCTGAACCTTGGCGAGTGGAGACCCTTGCGTCCAATCGTCCACCGTTTCCTTCTCTGGCCAGCGCGCGGCATCAAGGCGGCGACGCAAATCTTCTAGATCAGATTGCAGGATGTCGAGCGTGAAGGGCGTGATGGCATCGGTCATTTTTGCGTCTCCTGCGCCCTTGTTGCAATCAGGCTGGACAATTTGCAATCGCGCAAGCATATATGATGGCGATGATCAAGCAGTCGGCCCTCCTACTACGACTTACACGCCCTTAGGCGTGCGATCAGTTGCGCCCCCTGATGGCGCACTTCACCGCCTAGGGGCAAACCCAATACACCACCGGACACGCGAAAGCGCTTGCCCTTTGTGACCATTTTGAACAAGCGATCCATCCCATGACCATGCTCAAAAATCCCTCCGCCAAATACCGCCCCTTCCCGCAGATTGATTTGCCCAATCGCGCGTGGCCTTCAAAGACAATCACAAAAGCGCCGCGATGGCTTTCCACCGACATGCGCGACGGTAATCAGGCGCTGATTGACCCGATGGACAGCGAGAAGAAAACGCGGTTCTTTGACCTGCTGCTCAAGGTTGGCGTGAAAGAGATTGAAGTCGGCTTCCCCGCTGCGGGCGCGACCGAGTTTGACTTCATTTCCGGATTGGTCAAATCAGGGCGTATCCCGGATGATGTATTCGTGCAGGTGCTCACCCAATCGCGCGAGGATTTGATCAAGACCAGCTTCGAGTCTCTGCGCGGCGCAAAGCAGGCCATCGTTCATCTTTATAACGCGGTGTCGCCGGCGTGGCGCCGAATTGTGTTCGGGATGGAAAAACCCGAGATCAAGGCAATTGCAGTCGCTGGCGCGAAATTGCTCCGCGATCAGGCGGCGGCTCAACCCGACACCGACTGGCATTTTGAATATTCGCCCGAGACTTTCTCCACGGCCGAAATCGATTTTTCGCTGGAGGTTTGCGCGGCAGTGATGGACATCCTCAATCCGACGCCCGAGAAGCCGATCATCTTCAATCTGCCTGCAACCGTTGAGGCGGCGACACCGAACATCTATGCCGACCAGATTGAATATTTCGGGCGGCATATTC